>NZ_JBBNAM010000305.1:0-16513 GCF_037994425.1 Phyllobacterium sp. | reverse complement strand
GGCAAAACGGGCAACGTCGTTGCGCGACCTGATTGCTTCGATCGAAAAGGACATGCAGGAAGTTCAGAAAGCCGCAAGCGCGGCAAGCGCCCAGGAGCAGCAGAAGCTTGAGGCCAGCCAACAGCGTGCCGATGATTTTGCCGCCAATCAGAACCGCCTTTCGGCCCAAGTCAACTTTACGTCTTTAAAAAGCCATCTCTCCCTGCCAGCAGCAGGAAAGCTCGTCCGGCATTTTGGCGATGATGATGGACTCGGCAGCGCCCTTCAGGGTGACACGCTGGAGACCCTTCCAGGAGCGACGATTACGGCGCCGATGGACGCTGTCGTCCTTTATGCCGGCGCATTTCGTTCCTATGGTCAGCTCTTGATACTTGATGCTGGGAACGGATATCATGTTGTCTTGGCGGGCATGAACAAAATCAATGTCTCCCAAAACCAATTTGTCTTGGCGGGAGAACCGGTCGGTGTGATGAACGAGCAACTAGTTGCCAGTACCGCACCAGTTCCGATGGGAAATGGAGCTCCAATGCTTTACATTGAGTTCCGAAAGGATACAAAACCTATTAATCCCGCTCCTTGGTGGGCGGATCGGCTTGCTGGAAGGACCGCAAATGATACGTAGGCTAACGCTTCTCATGGCTGGCGCACTGATGGGTGCAACAGCTATGGTCGTTGTGCAGGGTGCTCTGCCCACAACCGCTGCAGAAGCTGCGGGCACCGACACCTACAAACAGCTTTCAATTTTTGGTGATATCTTCGAGCGCGTGCGGGCTCAATATGTCACTCCGCCGGATGACAAGAAGCTCGTCGAAAGTGCGATCAACGGCATGCTGACCTCACTTGACCCGCATTCATCCTACATGAATGCCGAGCAGGCGCAGGACATGCGCGTCCAGACGAAGGGCGAATTCGGCGGCCTCGGCATCGAGGTCACCATGGAGAACGAACTGGTCAAGGTCATCTCCCCGATTGAGGATACGCCAGCTTCCAAGGCCGGTGTTCTGGCCGGCGACTACATATCGCAGATCGACGGAACTGACGTTCGCGGCATGACGCTCACCGACGCAGTCGACAAGATGCGCGGCGAGGTCAATACGCCGATCGAGCTGACGCTGATCCGGCAGGGTGCCGACAAGCCGATCAAGCTCACGATCGTCCGCGACGTCGTCAAGGTGAAGGCGGTCAAGTACCGCGTCGAGAACGATGTCGGCTATGTTCGCGTCATCTCCTTCACCGAACAGACGTTCGATGACCTGCAGAAGGCGATCAAGGACATTCAGAGCAAGGTTCCGAACGACAAGCTGAAGGGCTTTGTCCTCGACCTGCGCCTCAATCCTGGTGGCCTGCTCGATCAGGCGGTTGCGGTTTCCGATGCCTTCCTCGACAAGGGCGAAGTCGTTTCAACCCGTGGCCGCGACCCGCAGGACATCACGCGCTTTGATGCTCGCCCGGGCGACCTCACCAATGGCAAGCCACTGATCGTCCTCATCAACGGCGGTTCGGCGAGCGCGTCTGAGATCGTTGCCGGGGCGCTGCAGGATCATCGCCGCGGCACGGTCCTCGGAACTCGCTCTTTCGGCAAGGGTTCCGTCCAGACCATTATCCCGCTCGGCGAGAATGGTGCGCTGCGCCTGACGACCGCCCTCTATTACACGCCTGCCGGCAAGTCGATTCAGGGCAAGGGCATCGTGCCCGATATCGCCGTCGATCAACCTCTGCCGGACGACCTCAAGGGTCAGGATATCACCCGCGGTGAATCCGACCTCAAGGGTCACATCAAGGGCGTGCAGGAGGATGCGGAAGGTTCAGGCTCCATCGCCTATGTACCGCCAGATCCGAAGGATGACTTGCAGTTGATCCAGGCTCTGAAGCTCTTGCGCGGGGAACAGGCTAATGCGGCCTTCCCGGCTGACCCCAAGAAGGGCGTGCCAAACTGATATGACAAACGGGGCCAGGCTTAATTCAATCAGTCTGGCCCCGCTTGTTCTTACCAGTCGTTTCCTCCCTCTCCTTTATTTCTCCGGCCATCTCGCGTGAACGTCGATCTCAACCGGCCGCTGGGAAAAAACGGCAAACGGCCAAGTCTCTTCGGCAACATGACAGCTGGACGCTGGCTCCCGCCCGTCTTGGTGACGGCTTGTATCGTCGGATTGTCTTCCCTCATAACCTTCACGGGCCATCAGGGTTTTCGTAGTCCCGCGCCAGAGCCAACCGAACCACAGGTCGCCGAAACAGTTCCTCCTGAACTGGCGAGCAAGGCTCCGGCGCCTCCGACGCAGAATGCGAATGATCTTTCCGGCAAGGTGATCTCGCCTGAAGGGGGGCCGAAGGTGATCGTCGTCGGCGATCCCAACAAGCGCACGCAGGACCCGCGCACAGCCCACATTCCTGAGACGGACATGATCGAACAGACCCCGCAGGGCGCTTTGCCGATCATTGCGCCGGACGGGAGGCGTCCGCTGGATGTTTATGCGCGCCCATGGTCCGGCGCTCGAGGCGCGCGGGTCGCCATCGTCATCGGCGGCCTTGGGCTTTCGCAGACGGGTTCGCAAAACGCGATACGGGCACTGCCGGACGAGGTCACTCTGGCATTCTCCCCGGAAGGCAACAGCCTCGGTCGGTGGATGCAGGCGGCCAGGCAGGACGGCCATGAAATCCTCATGCAAATACCGCTCGAACCCTTCGACTATCCGCGAGTCAACCCTGGCCGCAACACGCTCACGGTCGATGCGCCGGCAGCAGCGCTCGAAAATCTGCATAAGACGATGGGCCGGATCACCAATTATACGGGTGTGATGAACTACATGGGCGCACGTTTCACCGCTGATGCCAATGCAATGACTCCGGTGATCCAGGACGTCGCAAGGCGTGGCCTGCTTTATCTCGACGACGGAACGTCCGCACGCAGCACCGCCGACGCGATTGCCGGCCAGCAGGGCGCTGCATTCGCTGCCTCCGATATTTTGATCGATGCGACGCAGGACCGTGGAACCATCCTCAAAAAGCTCGATGAACTCGAACGCATCGCCCGCGCCAAGGGCAGTGCCATCGCCACCGGGTCCGCGTTCGACATCACGGTCGAGGCGGTGGCGTCATGGGTCAACGAAGCAAAGACGCGGGGCATCGAAGTCGTTCCCATCTCGGCTCTTGTCCGCGATCCTCAAAACGGCTAGCAGGACGCAACCAGCATTTGGAGACTTCGCCATGAGGAAGAAGCCGGTCGATCCGCAATCCCTGCCTTACCGGCGGTGCGTCGGCATCATGGTCCTCAACAAGGAAGGTCTTGTTTGGGCAGGACATCGCATCATGATCCCGGGCGATGAAATGGACGGGGCGACGCAGCTCTGGCAGATGCCGCAAGGTGGTATCGACAAAGGCGAGGATCCCGAGCCGGCGGCCTTGCGCGAACTCTATGAAGAAACCGGCATGAAAAGCGTTTCGCTGTTGGCGGAGGCCCCCAAGTGGATCAACTACGAATTGCCGCCCCACCTCGTGGGCGTGGCGCTCAAGGGCAAATATCGCGGACAGACGCAAAAATGGTTCGCTTATCGGTTCGACGGAGACGAAAGCGAAATCGCGATCAACCCGCCGCCCGGCGGGCACACCGCCGAGTTCGATGAATGGGCTTGGAAACCCATGAGACAATTGCCCGATCTCATCGTGCCGTTCAAGCGCAACGTCTATGAAGAGGTTGTGGCCGCCTTCCGGCACCTCCCCGGCTGAACGCACCTATGATGCCGTTCGGACAAAATAAAAGCGGGCTCGAAAGCCCGCTCTAAAATTTCGAGGTGTGGATCGAGGGACCTCAAGCAGCCCTGAGAGCTTCCTCGAGCGTGGTCAATTGCCCAAGGAGGTCTTCGGCACGGGCACGCTCTTCGCGCGTTGTCGCATCTTCGAAGTCTTCCTTCGCGTCCTGGATGCGACGCTGCAACTCATCAGCCTTTATATCGGTAACGTGCACCGCCGATTCCGCGAGTAGAGTGCATCCATCGGGAGTGATGTCAACGAATCCGCCGAACACGACATAGCTGTCCGGCTTACCGTCGGCCATCTTCACCGTGACGACGCCGGGTTTTACCGTTGCCATCAGCGGCGCATGATGCGCCATCACCGTCATGTAACCTTCCGTGCCCGGAACCACGACTTCAATGACCTGTTCCGAAAGGAGCAGGCGCTCTGGCGATACGAGTTCGAACTGGAAGGCTTCTGCCATGATATTCACTCAATTTCCGTGGTCTTGACCATGATCGACAAGGGCGGGCCGGAGCCCGCCATCAGTCGCTGGATCAGGCAGCTTCCGCTGCCAGACGCTGTGCTTTCTCAATGGCTTCGTCGATCGAGCCCACCATGTAGAATGCAGCTTCCGGCAGGTGGTCGTAGTCACCGTTGCAGAGGCCTTTGAAGCCCTTGATCGTGTCCGCGAGATCGACCAGCTTGCCTGGCGAGCCCGTGAAGACTTCAGCAACGAAGAACGGCTGCGACAGGAAGCGCTCGATTTTGCGGGCGCGGGCAACAACCAGCTTGTCGTCTTCAGAAAGTTCGTCCATGCCGAGGATGGCGATGATGTCCTGAAGCGACTTGTAGCGCTGCAGGATCGACTGAACCTGACGAGCCGTCTGGTAGTGCTCTTCGCCAACGATCAACGGATCGAGCATGCGCGACGTCGAGTCCAGCGGATCAACAGCCGGGTAGATACCCTTTTCCGAAATGGCGCGGTTAAGAACCGTCGTCGCATCAAGGTGCGCGAATGATGTTGCCGGAGCAGGATCCGTCAAGTCGTCGGCAGGAACATAGATGGCCTGGACCGAAGTGATCGAGCCCTTGTGGGTCGTGGTGATCCGTTCCTGCATCGCGCCCATGTCGGTTGCGAGTGTCGGCTGGTAACCCACCGCGGACGGGATACGTCCGAGCAGCGCCGACACTTCCGAGCCAGCCTGGGTAAAGCGAAAAATATTGTCGACGAAGAACAGAACGTCCTGGCCCTGGTCGCGGAAGTGCTCGGCAACCGTCAGACCCGAGAGCGCAACACGGGCGCGGGCGCCTGGCGGCTCGTTCATCTGGCCGTAAACCAGCGCGGCCTTCGAGCCGGCACCGCCGCCTTCCTTGTTCACGCCCGATTCGATCATCTCGTGGTAAAGGTCGTTGCCCTCACGGGTACGCTCACCGACACCGGCGAAAACTGAGTAGCCACCGTGCGCCTTGGCGACGTTGTTGATCAGTTCCATGATGAGAACCGTCTTGCCGACGCCCGCACCGCCGAAGAGGCCGATCTTACCGCCACGCGCATAGGGTGCGAGAAGATCGACCACCTTGATGCCCGTCACCAGGATCTGGGCCTCGGTCGACTGCTCGACATATTCCGGCGCTGACTGATGGATGGCGCGCGTCACTTTCGTGTTGATCGGGCCGGCTTCATCGACCGGCTCGCCAATGACGTTCATGATACGGCCAAGCGTCTCATCACCAACGGGAACCATGATCGGCGAACCCGTATCATAGACGGGCTGGCCGCGGACGAGACCTTCGGTCGAGTCCATGGCGATCGTGCGAACGGTATTTTCACCGAGGTGCTGCGCGACTTCGAGAACCAGGCGGTTGCCGAGATTGTCGGTTTCCAGTGCGTTCAGGATCTGGGGCAGATCGCCGCCTTCAAATGCGACGTCGACGACGGCGCCGATGACCTGGCTGACGCGCCCTGCGGCACCGCTGGCCTTCAGCGCAGCCTTCGACGCAGCAGCCTTGGCAGGTGCTTTCGCTGCAACGGCCTTGGGCGCGGCTGCCTTTGCTGCCGGCTTGGCAGCGGCTTCCGCCTTTGCGGCAGCCGCCTTTGGTGCAGCTGCCTTTGCTGGCTTCGCTGCTGACGCAGCCGGTGCGGCTGCGGGTGTTTTCGGGGTCGCTGCTTTTGCCATCGATCCTTACCTTCGCGATTAGAGCGCTTCCGCGCCCGAAATGATTTCAATCAGTTCTTTGGTGATCTGAGCCTGACGCTGGCGGTTGTACGACATCGTCAGCTTGTTGATCATGTCACCGGCATTGCGGGTTGCATTGTCCATGGCGGACATGCGCGCACCCTGCTCCGACGCCGCGTTTTCAAGGAGAGCGCGGAAAACCTGGACGGAAATATTGCGCGGAATAAGGTCACCCAGAATGGATGCCGGATCCGGCTCATATTCATAAACGGCGTCGCCTGCACTTTCCGGTTCCGCATCGCCGATGGCGCTGGCCGGGATAAGCTGTTGGGCTGTCGGAATCTGCGAGATTACCGACTTGAACTCAGAGTAGAACAATGTCGCAACATCGAAGCCGCCCTCGTTGAAGAGCGAGATGATCCTGTGACCGATCGCGTCGGCATTGGCAAAACCTACCTGCTTCACTTCGCGAAGATCGACGTGATCGATGATGTGACGGCCGAGATCGCGGCGTAGAATGTCCGCGCCCTTCTTTCCGACGGTGATGATCTTGACGGTCTTGCCCTCGGCGATCAGGCGGCGAGCATAATCGCGCGCAAGGCGAACGATCTGCGCATTGAAACCGCCGCAGAGACCGCGTTCGGAGGTGCACACGACGAGCAGATGCACATCATCTTTGCCGGTCCCGCTCATCAGCACCGGCGCGTCAGCACCGTCCACGTTGGAAGCGATGTTCGCCAGCACCGCCGCCATGCGCTGCGAGTATGGGCGAGCCGCTACCGCAGCATCCTGCGCGCGACGCAGCTTCGCCGCCGCGACCATCTGCATCGCCTTGGTGATCTTCTGCGTCGCCTTGACCGAGGCGATCCGGTTTCTCAGATCCTTTAACGAAGGCATCCGTTCATCCCGTCAATGAAGTTTAAGCGAAAGACTTGGCGAAGGCGTCAACTGCTGCCTTCAGCGTGCCCTTGGTGTCGTCGCTGATCTGCTTTTCCTTGGCGATCGTATCGAGAATGTCCTTGTTCTCGGTGCGCAGCCAGGTGAGGAGGCCGTGCTCGAACTTGCCAACCTGATTGACGGCGAGCTTGTCGAGATAGCCATTGACGCCGGCGAAGATCACCGCAACCTGCTCTTCCGTCTTGAGCGGCGAGAACTGCGGCTGCTTCAAGAGCTCGGTCAGGCGTGCGCCACGGTTGAGGAGGCGCTGCGTGGATGCATCGAGGTCGGAGCCGAACTGCGCGAATGCCGCCATTTCGCGATACTGCGCGAGTTCACCCTTGATCGAGCCTGCAACCTGCTTCATCGCCTTGATCTGGGCAGCTGAACCCACGCGGGAAACCGACAAACCGACGTTAACGGCCGGGCGGATACCTTGGTAGAACAGGTTGGTTTCGAGGAAGATCTGGCCGTCCGTGATCGAGATGACGTTCGTCGGGATATAGGCCGAGACGTCGTTCGCCTGAGTCTCGATGACAGGCAGGGCAGTCAGCGAGCCGGCGCCATTTTCCTCATTGAGCTTGGCTGAACGCTCAAGCAGGCGGGAGTGGAGATAGAAAACGTCGCCCGGATAGGCTTCGCGGCCCGGGGGGCGGCGCAGCAAGAGCGACATCTGGCGGTAGGCGACGGCCTGCTTCGACAGATCGTCATAGCCGATCAGGGCATGCATGCCATTGTCGCGGAAGTATTCGCCCATGGCGCAGCCCGCAAACGGAGCGAGATACTGCATCGGAGCCGGATCGGATGCCGTTGCGGCAACGACGATCGAGTATTCGAGAGCACCACGCTCTTCGAGAATCTTGACAAACTGCGCGACGGTCGAACGCTTCTGGCCGATAGCGACGTAGACGCAATAGAGCTTGTCCGTCTCGTTGCCAGCATCGTGAGCCGGCTTCTGATTAAGGAACGTGTCGAGAATGATCGCGGTCTTGCCGGTCTGGCGGTCACCGATGACGAGCTCGCGCTGACCACGCCCAACCGGGATGAGGGCATCGATTGCCTTCAGGCCTGTCGACATCGGCTCGTGAACTGACTTGCGCGGGATGATGCCTGGCGCCTTGACGTCGACGCGGGAACGCTGCGTCGCCTTGATTGGGCCCTTGCCGTCGATCGGATTGCCGAGCGCGTCAACGACGCGGCCGAGCAGTTCCTTGCCGACCGGAACGTCAACGATCGCGCCGGTGCGTTTGACGGTATCGCCTTCCTTGATGTCACGGTCCGAACCGAAGATAACGACACCGACGTTGTCGCTTTCAAGGTTCAAGGCCATGCCACGGGTACCGCCCGGGAACTCGACCATCTCACCGGCCTGAACATTGTCCAGACCATAGACGCGAGCGATACCGTCACCGACGGACAGAACCTGGCCGACTTCGGAGACCTCTGCCTCCTGGCCGAAATTCTCGATTTGCTTTTTCAGGATTGCGGAAATTTCCGCGGCGCGGATGTCCATCAGCCGACCTCTTTCAGTGCAAGCTTAAGCGAAGAAAGTTTTGTGCGAAGTGAAGTGTCGATCTGGCGCGACCCCAACTTGACGATGAGGCCTCCGAGAATCGACGGATCGACGGTGACATTGATTGTCACGTCCTTGCCGGCGACGCCTTTCAGCGTGGCCTTCAGTTCGGTTTCCTGCGCCGCGGTAAGGGCATGCGCGGAAGTAACATCTGCCGTTACCTCGCCGCGATGCTCAGCGGCAATCTGGCGGAACGACTTGATCATGGAAGGTACGGCGAAGAGGCGGCGGTTTTGCGCAGCAACGCGCAGGAAATTGCCGACCAGACCGCCAATATTGGCTTGCGTCAGAATAGCCGAGATAGCCTTTACCTGATCGCCGGAAGAGAACACCGGGCTCGAAATCAAGCGCTTCAGATCGGGACTGCCATTGAAGAGAGCCTCGAAACGATCGAGATTCTTTTCGACCTCGGCAAGCGAATTCGCTTCCAGCGCAAGTTCGAACAACGAACCCGCATAACGCTGGGCAACACCGGAAATGAGCGACGAAGTTTCTGCCACGAACGACAAGCTCTCTGGTTTGGAGCCAAAAATCAGGAAACCGGAAGGAAGTTTTCGGTCAAATCTTTGGCATTATTGATTTTTTTACCGCCTTGAGCGCAGCCCTGAAGCTGCCTTAGACGTGATTTGAATGCCGTCTAGCATAGGAAGACAGGACTCGCAACACGCGAATCCGCTAAAACAGGCGGCAGAATCGCCGCAGCTTCGGATAATTATGAGTGAGCCATTCCACTAACCCTTCGCGGGTTAGGCAACAAAGCCGAAGGCAAACAGGAGCGGACCTGCCGCAAGCAGCAGTTCAACAACGACCCACGCCCAGTTATAGGGTTTGTTGCCGCCGTCGGACATCATCGAAATCAAGCGGCCAAAGACCGTGAAACCCCAGGAGACGCCAAGTGCGATCCACAGAAAGGGTTGAGCAAAAACAAGGGCGCAGAGTCCGAGGCCGAGATAGAAACCCGCGAATGTCGCCCGGATTTCGGAAAGCGCCTCGGGGCGCTCCGGTTTCGTCTGCAAACGCAGGATCCTCATTGCTATGCGAGGCGCGAAAAAGAAGATCAGGCCGAAGATGAGCGTGATGGCCGCCGACAGCCACGCCATCCATTCGCCCTGACTGGCCGGCAAATAGAGTTCCATGATCCCCTGCCCCTTCCGCCGAAGCGTTAACTGAGATTCAATCTTATAAGAAGCTTTGGGGATCGATATCAACCTGCACCCGCACGGATCCACGTTCTTTTGGCCCCGCCGCAAGCATGGCGCGAATGAATCCTTGCAGGTCTGCCTTGCGCGTACCGTGAACGAGGAGACGAAAGCGATGGCGACCGCGTATAAGGGCGAGCGGCGCCTCCGCCGGCCCGAGGACGCTGATCTGGTCCGATACCGGGGCAGCGCGGCGCAGGGCCCGTGCGTGCGCTTCCGCTTCCTGCCGCGTTGCGGCCGAGATGATCAGCGATCCGAGCCGTCCGAACGGCGGTAGGCCGGACCGTTCGCGCTCTTCGATCTCCCGCTCATAAAAGGCCTGTGCATCACCCGAAACAATGGCCCGCATTACCGGATGATCCGGTTGGTACGTCTGCAAGAGGCCAAGGCTCTTCTTGCCGGTTCGCCCGGCCCGGCCCGTCACCTGACTCAGGAGCTGGAAGGTACGCTCCGCTGCACGTGGATCGCCATTGGCAAGCCCGAGGTCGGCATCGACCACGCCGACAAGCGTCATGTTAGGGAAGTTGTGCCCCTTGGCGACAAGCTGCGTGCCGATGACGATATCTGCCTCTCCCTTTGCGATCGCATCGAGTTCGAGCCGCAGGCGCTTGACGCCCATAAGATCCGAGGAGAGCACGATGATGCGCGCGTCAGGGAAAGTCATTTCCACCTCCTCGGCGATCCGCTCGACGCCGGGGCCGCAAGCGACCAGATGATCCAACGTGCCGCACGACGGGCAAGCCTCGGGCCGTGCTTCGTGGTGACCGCACTGGTGGCACACAAGTTGGCCGCGAAAGCGGTGCTCGACCAGCCAGCTCGAGCAGTCCGGACATTGGAAGCGGTGGCCGCAAGCCCGGCACAGGGTCAAGGGCGCATAGCCGCGCCGGTTGAGGAAGAGGAGCGACTGATCCTTGCGCTGCAATGTCTGGTTAATTGCCTCCACCAGCGCCGGAGAAAGAAATCCGCCCGGCCTTGGCGGTGACCTGCGCATGTCGATGGCTTTGAGATCCGGCATGGCCGCTTCGGCGTAGCGACCGGGCAGACGGATGCGCTTGTAACGCCCCTGGTTGGCATTAACCTGGCTTTCGATCGATGGCGTCGCCGAGGCAAGGATAACGGGAAAGCTGCCGATGTGGCCGCGCATCACCGCCATGTCACGGGCGTTGTAGCAGACGCGGTCTTCCTGTTTGTAGGCTGGGTCGTGCTCCTCGTCGACAACGATAAGCCCTAGCTCCTGAAACGGCAGGAACAGCGCCGAGCGCGCCCCGGCGACGACCCTCACCTGCCCTTCCATGACCTGACGCCACACCCGCTCGCGCATGCGCGGCGCAAGATCGGAATGCCACTCCGCCGGTTTCGAACCGAAGCGATCATGAAACCGATCGAGAAACTGCTGCGTCAGCGCGATCTCCGGAAGCAGGATCAACACCTGCCTGCCTTGTTGGATGGCCTTGGCGACGGCCTCGAAATAGACCTCCGTCTTGCCGGAGCCCGTAACGCCGTCAAGCAGCGAAACCGAAAACCCGCCCGTCGTCATGGCTTCGACGAGTTGGTTTGCTGCCTCGTCCTGATCGGCCGATAGAGCCGCCTTAGCATAGTCGCTGTCTGGCGCGGCAACGACAGGGCGGGCCGGGATCATTATTTGTTCGAATACGCCCTGTGCAACAAGACCGTCGACCACGGTTGCCGAAACTCCGGCAGCGTGGGCAAGGCCGGTGCGGGTCCATGCCATGCCGCCTTCGGCAAGTTCGAGGACACGGGCGCGCGCGCCGGTCATACGGTCAGGTTCCCGACCTGCAAAGCGCAAGCCCGGCACCGGCGGCTCGGGGTCGAAGGCGGCAGGCACCCGAAGGACCATGCGTGCCACCATTCCGGGCGGCGACAGCGTATAGTCGGCGGCCCAACGCATGAACCGCATCATGCCGTCGTCGACCGGCGGGCAGTCGAAAAGCTCGGATATGGGCCGTAGTTTCTTGGCATCGACGCTATCGGTCGAGCCGTCCGTTACAATGCCCGCCACTTCACGCGGACCGAGCGGCACCCTTACAATCGACCCCGCCTTCACCTCCATGCCATCCGGCACGGCATAGCTATAGGGCCGCTCTGCCGGCATCGGCACAAGCACCGGAACTGTTTTTTGCGGGATGAACGAATCCTGACTCATATATACGTGACCTTGGCGCGCCTTTCGGATAAAGAAAAGTCACTTTCCGGGAGATATATTTGATCTCTCATTTCGACACCCGCATATCAGGAAGGAATGTTCCCATGAAATTCTTTGTCGACACCGCCGACGTGACTGAAATCCGCGAGCTTAACGATCTCGGATTGCTTGACGGCGTAACAACCAATCCTTCGCTGATCCTCAAATCCGGTGGCAGCATTATCGAAGTCACGAAGGAAATTTGCAGCATCGTCAAGGGGCCCGTGTCGGCCGAAGTTGCGGCAACCGAATATGAACAGATGATGAAGGAAGCAGCCGTGCTCGCGCGCATCGCCGACAATATCTGCATCAAGGTGCCGCTCACTCTCGACGGCCTAAAGGCATGCAAGGCCTTGCGCTCGGAGGGACATCTGGTCAACGTAACGCTCTGCTTTTCCGCCAATCAGGCGCTCCTTGCCGCCAAGGCCGGCGCCACTTTCATCTCGCCGTTCATTGGCCGCATCGACGATATGGGGATCAACGGCATGGAACTGATTTCCGAAATCCGCACTATCTATGATAATTACGATTACAAGACGGAGATCCTTGCCGCCTCGATCCGCACCGTCAACCACGTCAAGGAAGCCGCTCTCATCGGGGCAGATGTCGCCACCGTTCCGCCTGCAACGCTGAAGGCGCTGGTCAAGCATCCTTTGACCGACAAAGGCCTCGAAGCCTTCATTTCCGATTGGAAGAAGACGGGTCAGACGATCGCCTGATCAACTAGACATCACTGATAAAACGCCCGCCCCTCGCAAGATCGGCGGGCTTTTTCGTACCCGCGGCAAATACCGGTTCGCCACGCAATGGCCTTGGCAAGTACCCCGAGCAAGAGGCCATCCAAACCTGTGTGGGCTCCGCCAATCGGACAAACATATTCCCCATGGCTAGTGCGTCAGGCGCATTTGGCGAGGTTACTGATTTTTTGTCAGGTCCTGGGCAACGCTGAGGTGGATCGCCTGCGCGACTTCCGCGGCCGCACGGTTATAGGCATCGCGATAGGCCCTTTGGACAGCGTACTGCTGCCTTGGCGCGTCATAACCAGCATTGACGAGGCGGCTACCCCTGCCGATGACCTGTCCGTCAGAAGCGCGGGTCAGCACATAATTGCCCGTCATGCGGATTGAACCAGCGGTCGGCTGGCCCGACTTGTCATTGGTGGCATTCTGGATAAGCGCCAAGGATATATTCTGCGAGATGATCCCGAGTTGCAACGTATAGGCAACATGCGTCGGTTCGCCCGAGCCGCCTCCAAAGAGGAAGATCAGGTTGTTGCGTACTTCCTGGGTAACGCGGTCAGCGGCCGGGTTGACGGAGACCGTCGCCAGCCTGGAGCGCACGCTGCCTGACACGCCGGCAGCCGTGCTGCCGACGGGGCCCGGATCGGAATAGAGCGGCCGGACCTGGCAACCGCTTGCAAACAATGCCATGCCGAGAACGCAGAGGGGAAGCAGCCGCTTGACGACGGAACCCGGCTGAAAACGATCAGGCAACGACATTGATGATCCTCTGCGGCACGATAATAACCTTCTTGGGCGAATTACCATTCAGCGCGGCCTTGACAAAATCAAGGGCAAGGGTGGCTTTTTCGACCGCCAATTGATCCGCATCGCGGGCAATTGTCAAATCGCCTCGCTTCTTGCCATTGATCTGTACCGGCATGGTCACTTCGTTCTCGATGATCAACGTCTCGTTGTATGATGGCCAAGGTTGATGGGCCACGAGATCCGCGCCACCCAAGGCTTTCCAGCATTCCTCGGCAAGGTGCGGCATCATCGGCGCGATCATTGCGATCAACATGTTCGTTGCTTCGCGCGATGCCGCGATCGTCGCCGCGTCCGCTTCGCCGGTAGCGATCTTCTGCAGGGGGCCTGCAAGCGTGTTGACGAGCTCATAGAGACGGGCCACCGCCTTGTTGAAGGCCAGCTTCTCGATATCTTCGCCCACGGCCTTGACGGTCCTGTGCGCAGCCTTGGAGATCGCCAAGGCGTCGCCCTCGACCGCTGTAACGCCATCGACTCTCTTCAACGCATCGGCCGCTCCCGAGATCAGGCGCCAGACACGCTGTACGAATCGGTGCGCGCCCTCGACGCCGGCTTCAGTCCAGATCACATCGCGCTCGGGTGGGGAATCCGACAGCATGAACCAACGGGCCGTGTCGGCGCCGTAAGAGGCGATGATGTCGTCCGGATCGACCACGTTCTTCTTCGACTTCGACATCTTCTCGATCGAGCCGATTTCCACCGCTTCGCCGGTTGCAATCAGGCTTGCACGCCGTTTGCCATCCGTCTCTTCGACCTTGACATCAGCCGGCGTGACCCAGCCGTCCTTGCCCTTGTAGGTCTCGTGCACGACCATTCCCTGCGTGAACATGCCCTTAAACGGCTCACTGATGTCGAGATGACCGGCAACCTTCATCGCCCGCGTGAAGAAACGCGAATAAAGCAGATGCAGGATCGCATGCTCGATGCCGCCAATATATTGATCAACGGGCAGCCAATGGTTCGCGGCCTTCGGCTCGGTCGGCTCATTTGCCCAAGGGGCAGTGAAGCGCGCGAAATACCAGGACGAATCGACGAACGTGTCCATCGTGTCGGTCTCGCGCCGCGCGGCCTTGCCGCATTGCGGGCAATTGACGTGCCGCCAGGTCGGGTGACGGTCAAGCGGATTGCCCGGACGGTCGAATTCAACGTCGTCCGGCAGCTTGACCGGCAGATCGGCTTTCGGCACGGGAACTACGCCACAATCGTCGCAATGGATCATCGGAATCGGGCAGCCCCAATAGCGCTGCCGGGAGATGCCCCAGTCGCGCAGACGGAAATTGATCTTGCGCTCGCCCTGCGGGCGGTTGCCAATGGTCTGCTTTTCCAGCCGTTTTGCGACCTCGTCGAAAGCCTGGGCCGGTGACAAGCCATCGAGAAAGCGCGAATTGATCATCACGCCATCATCGACATAGGCCGTTTCAGTAATCTGGAACGTTGCTGGGTCAGCGTCGCTTGGCATGACCACCGCCACGACTGGCAGGCCGTACTTGTTTGCAAAATCAAGGTCGCGCTGGTCGCCCGACGGGCAACCGAAAATCGCGCCCGTGCCATAGTCCATCAGGACAAAGTTGGCGACATAGACCGGCAACTTCCATTCGGGGTCGAACGGGTGCGCGACCCGCAGGCCGGTGTCAAAGCCCTTTTTCTCGGCGGTCTCGAGTGCAACGACGGAGGTGCCGGCGTGGCGGCATTCCTCGTTGAACTGCGCCAGCGCGGTATTCGATTCCGCCGCCTTCTTCGCCAATGGGTGGTCGGCGGCAATGGCGATGAATGAGGCGCCGAACAGCGTATCTGGCCGGGTCGTATAGACCTCGATCTCGCTCTCGCCCTCAATGTGCGATTTTTCGTCCAGCGCCCAGCGAATCAGCATGCCTTCGGACTTGCCGATCCAGTTGCGCTGCATCAGGCGCACCTTGTCAGGCCACTGATCGAGCCCGTCAAGCGCGCTCAGCAACTCCTCATTGAAGTCGGTGATCTTGAAGAACCACTGTGTCAGTTCGCGCTGCTCGACCAGGGCGCCGGAGCGCCAGCCGCGACCGTCAATGACCTGCTCATTGGCGAGCACCGTCATGTCCTCCGGGTCCCAATTGACCTTTGAGGATTTGCGCGTCACCAGGCCCTTCTCGACGAAATCGAGGAATAGCATCTGCTGGCGGTGATAGTACTCGACATCACAGGTGGCGAATTCGCGCGACCAGTCGAGTGACAGGCCCATCGATTTGAGCTGGCCGCGCATCGTCTCGATGTTCTGATAGGTCCAGGCTTTCGGATGGACCTTGTTCTGCATGGCGGCATTTTCCGCAGGCATACCGAAGGCGTCCCAACCCATGGGATGCAGGACGTTGAATCCCCTGGCGCGCTTGTAGCGCGCAACGACATCGCCCATTGCGTAATTGCGCACATGCCCCATGTGGATGCGTCCCGACGGATAGGGAAACATCTCGAGCACGTAATACGGATCGCGCGGATCATCGTTGCGTGTTTCGAAAAGCTTGGCTTCGTTCCACACGTTCTGCCAATGCTTCTCTGCTACACGGGGATTGTATCGTTCGGTTGCCATGAACGGGATTCTCTTGCAAAGGATAGTAATGCGGGACCTTCACCATGGATTGGTGAGACCGTCAACCACTTGAAGCTGAAACCAGCCCGCGAAACCGGGCCGCCAGGTAATAAATAGGACTAAACGAGCCGATGCCCAATGCCGTCGATCAACTTTTTGCCGTTCAAGCAGCCATCCGCAAGGCTGAAGCCGAGGCCGGTCGCCCAGGCGGCTCGGTAACGCTGGTCGCCGTGTCCAAGACATTTGGCGACGAAGCCATCCGTCCGGTCCTTGAAGCTGGTCAACGCGTCTTCGGTGAAAACCGTGTGCAGGAGGCGCAAGCAAAATGGCCGGCGCTACGCCGTGATTTCGCCGATGTAGAGCTGCATCTGATCGGACCGCTCCAGTCCAACAAGACGGAGGACGCGGTGGCGCTGTTCGACGTGATCGAGACCGTCGACCGCGAAAAGATCGCCGCGGCCCTCAGCAAGGAAATGCGCAAGCAAGGCCGGTTTCCAAGGCTTTACGTGCAGGTCAACACCGGCTCCGAACCACAGAAGGCCGGCATCGATCCCAAGGATGCGGTCGCTTTCGTCAAGCGCTGCAACGA
>NZ_JBBNAM010000304.1:0-5523 GCF_037994425.1 Phyllobacterium sp. | reverse complement strand
CTCGGCGACCTTCTGCTTCAGGTCGTGTTTCACGCCCGGATGGCCGAGGAATTGAAGGCCTTTGACTTCGGCGACGTGGTCGAGGCTATCACGCACAAGATGATTCGCCGGCATCCACACGTATTTGGTGAGGAAGCGGCCCGTGGCCCTGGTATGGCCAAGGGAATGTGGGACAAGATCAAGGCCGAGGAAAGGGCCGAACGGCGCGAGCGTCGTGCCGCCCTCAATCTCAGCCTCGCTGAAAAGGATGGTTTTCTCGACGATATTCCGCACGGATTTCCGGCCCTAATGCGCGCGCTGAAACTTCAGCAACGCGCGGCGAAGGTCGGCTTCGACTGGTCGGAAGCGGCGCCCATTCTCGAAAAGATCGAAGAGGAAATCGGCGAGTTGAAACAAGCGATCGCGAGTGGCGACGCCAAGGATACGGAAGAAGAATATGGCGATCTGCTCTTTGCGATCGTCAATCTCGGCCGTCATTTGAAGCTGGAGCCCGAAAGCGCGTTGCGCGGGACCAATGAAAAGTTTCGCAAGCGTTTTCACTATATCGAACGCAAGCTTGCCGAACAGGATCATTCGCTCGATGCTGCTACGCTCGAAGAGATGGAAGCGCTTTGGCAAGAGGCGAAAACCGCAAAGTAGCGCACTACCTGTTGTTTCGGCTGAGTTTTTCCTCAAGCATCTGGTTCGACGCGATAGTCATGTCCATCGTCAGCGCAATCGACCCATCGTCGAGGTCCTTGCGTTTCACATTGCTGGAATGCTGGTAAATCCAATCCATCAGACGCATCTGGTCGTGTTTAAGTGTAATCCTGACCTTCGAAAGGGTTCCTGAAATCCTGCTCTCGATCTCCTGAAGCAGCGCGTCCACACCCTCGCCCGTAAAGGCCGAGATCGGGATCGGACGTTCGCTCCCGGCAACGGCCGAACTCTGGCGCAGAGCCGCTTCTCGGCCGGCATCGTCAAGAAGATCGATCTTGTTCCAGACTTCGATTATCCGCTTGGAGTCACCGCGTTCGATGCCGAGGCTTTCCATGATTGCGTGGACGTCTTCGGCCTGGGCCGCCGTATCCGGGTCAGAAATATCGCGCACATGCAGGATTAGATCGGCTTCGACGACCTCTTCAAGCGTTGCGCGGAACGCGGCAACCAGATGCGTCGGAAGGTTCGATATGAAACCCACTGTGTCGGAAAGGATGATTGTTTCGCCGTGTTCCAGGCGTATGCGGCGCAGCGTCGGATCAAGGGTGGCGAACAGCATATCTTCGGCGACGACCCCTGCTCCGGTCAGCCGGTTGAACAGCGTCGATTTCCCGGCATTGGTATAGCCGACAAGCGCCACAACCGGATGCGGCACCTTCTTGCGCTTGGCCCGGTGCAAGGTTCGCGTGCGCACGACGGTTTCGAGTTCGCGCTTGATACGCAGTATTTTTTCCTGCAGCGCGCGCCTGTCCGCCTCGATCTGGGTTTCGCCGGGGCCGCCAAGGAAGCCGCCACCGCCGCGCTGGCGCTCCAAGTGCGTCCAGCTGCGCACGAGCCGGCCGTTCTGGTAAGTCAGGTGGGCAAGTTCGACCTGTAAGGCACCCTCTTTGGTCTGTGCCCGACGCCCGAAAATTTCAAGGATAAGCCCGGTCCGGTCGAGGACCTTGGCATTCCATTCCTTTTCGAGATTGCGCTGCTGCACCGGCGTCAACGGATGTTCAACGATCACCAGTTCAGCGTGCGAAGCCTCTACCATTTCGCCGATCGTTTCCACCCTGCCCGTTCCGAGCAGGGTCGCCGGGCGCGGGTTGGGAACCTGGACGACATCCGAATGGACGATATCGAGATCGATGGCGCGCGCGAGCCCTTCGGCTTCTTCGAGGCGGGCTTCGTCGCTGCGCTGGAATTCGTGTTGATTGTTGTTGCCGCGCGAATCCTTGCCGCCGTCGGCAAACCGTTGCGGCAGAATGGGCACGAGGACGATGGCGCGCGTCAGTTCCTTGGCCGTTTCGCCGTTACCGGCAATTTGGCTGGACTTTGTTGCGTTACGCCGTGTTTCTTTGGTCAAATTGGTTTCAGTCGCTCTCTTCAACTTCGAACATTTGCACGGGCTGGCTCGGCATTATGGTCGAGATCGCATGTTTATAGACGAGCTGCGAATGGCCGTCACGACGTAAAAGCACGCAGAAGTTGTCAAAGGAAGTGACAATACCCGTCAGTTTCACGCCATTGATGAGGAAAATTGTCAGCGAAATCTTTTGTTTTCTGACTGAATTCAGAAAAAGATCCTGAAGATTCTGCGATCGTTCAGCCATTGTTCTTGTCCTTTATGCGATCAGCAAAGCGTCTTATACAACATTCAGTAGCAGGAGTGGATATGACTCTACTCCTGCGGGAGGTGAAAAAGTGCGTCTGTTAGTCCCCTCACTCTCCGGTTAACAGGCTGGCGTTCTTTCCGCAACGTCAAAAAACGCTTCCCGCAAGGAAAGTGTAGTCTCTCCAGGATGGCCATTTGCCACCGATTCGCCATCAATCGCAACGATTGGCATTACAACCGTGGTCGCCGCCGTCATGAAAACCTCCTTGGCTTTCTTGGCTTCGTCCACGGAAAAACCCCGCTCCTCGATTTTCAGACCCAGCTTTTTCGCCACATCAAAGATGGTTGTTCGGGTAATCCCACGCAAGATGCCACTTTCCGCTGGACGGGTTACAAGCGTGCCGTCCTTGGTGACAATCCACGCATTGGTCGCCGCGCCTTCCTTGACCGTGCCATCCGGATCGATGAACCACGCTTCCTGAGCGCCTTGTTCCTTGGCTTGTTGGCGCGCGAGGACATTGGGCAACAGACCGATCGACTTGATGTCGACCCGCTCCCAGCGATTTTCGGGGACGGTGATGACCTTGATCCCCTTGGCCGCTCTTGCCGCCAACGTATTTGGGTCCGTGCGCTTGGCCGTGACGACAATCGATGAAGGCGTACCGGCGGCCGGAAAGACGTGATCGCGCCTGGCAACGCCGCGCGTGACCTGGAGATAGACGAGACCATGATGGACGCGGTTCCGTCGTACCACTTCCCTGATCACCACCACCAATGCCTTGCGATCCATTGGCCAGGCGATACTGAGTTCTGTCAGCGAACGATTGAGACGATCGAGATGGCGGGTCATATCCATGATATTGCCGCGTGCAATTTCGCAGACTTCATAGACGCCATCGGCGAACTGATAGCCACGGTCCTCGATGTGAATTCCAGCTTCGGAATGCTGAACGTACTGACCGTTCACATATGCAATGCGTGACATCTGCTTGCAACCTCAACCGAACGTGCCGAAGACGATGCGCATCGGGTTGGGCAGGTCGACACGCTTACCGGTATCGACAAGCGCTCCCGTCGAAACATCGCGTTTGAAGATGGCGATACCCCCGCCTTTCTGGTTGGCCACGAGCATGAATTCGCCGCTTGGATCGATGGTGAAGTTGCGCGGGCCGATACCCTGCGAAGGTGTCCAGCCAACCAGCGAGATTTCACCGGAGGGCGCAACAGCGTAACTGACGATGCTGTTATGACCGCGGTTGGAACCATAAAGAAACTTGCCATCGGCGCTGATCGCAATTTCCGCGCAGGTGTTCGTGTCCGTGAAGTCATCCGGGATGCTTGGCAGCGTTTGTAGGATTTTAAGCTCGCCTTGCGAAGCATCGTACTCGAACACACTGACCGTGCAGTTCAATTCGTTGATGACATAGGCGATCTTGCCGTTCGGATGGAAGGTCATATGACGCGGTCCTGCGCCATCCGGGAATTGAACGAACGGTGCCCGCGCAAGGGTGAGGCCCTCACCCTTCTTTGGCAAGTTATAGGCAATGATCCTGTCCAGACCGAGATCGCAGACAAAAAGGTATCGGTTGTCGGGGCTTGCCACGGCACAATGGCCGTGCTGTCGTTTCTCGGAAGCAATGATCGCGCTCTTGCCCTCGTGGGCGGCTGCCGCGAAGGCAGGATCCAGTCCGCCATCGTCGCGTATCGAGAACGCCGCGATCGCATTGCCGGGGCGTTCGCCAAGGTCGGCGACCGTGTAGTTCGAGGCGAAAATCGTTGATCCCGGCCGATCGAACCCGAGATGGCAGGTGGTATTGCCGAGCGTTGACTGCATGTTGATGTAGGAGAGTTCGCCCGTCGCAGGATCGATATCGAATGCGACGGCCATGTTCTCGTTCCATGCAGGGATCTCCACGGCGGCGTAAAGACGCTTGCGCTTCTCGTCGATGGCGAGATAGCCGGGATTATCGATGGCGAGATATTCGCTGGCGGGCGTCAAATCTCCGGTCGCGCTGTCAAAGCGATAGACGCTGATTCCCGTACCCTGGCCATTGCGATTTTGCGTTCCGACAAATGCGAATGTGTTTGGCATCGTATATCTCATGAGCTCGGTGCTGTTAGATGGAGAACGTCCCCATCTTCGGGAATGATGAGTCTATGCTTATCAACCGACCGGCTGTTCGCATAGGTCCGAAGCGCGCTCCGCGATATCGTCGCATGATCGAGCGCTTCCATGTGCACGGCGATGACCTTGGCGGAGGGCGCTGCAATCTCGCAGACTTCACTCGTCTGTTCGGCGTCCATCACGATCAGAACGTCATCCCATTTGGCGCCACAGGAATGGGTGATGATGATGTCGGGTTCTGCCGTCTTGATGGTTTCGCGTACGGCGGATAGAGAATAGTGTCGCCGGCCCAATAGATCGACGGTTCGCCCTCGCCCTCGATGGTGAGCCCCATCACCTGCCCCATCTTTTCGAGCACCGGTCCCGATCCGTGATTTCCCTCGCGGCGCTTCAGGTAAATGCCATTGATCGTCAGATCCTCGTAGAGCGGGGTTACATCCAGAAAGCCGAATGACCTGATTTTTTCCTCATCGCCTGGCTGGCAGATCAGGGGCAGATGCTTGGGTACGAGATCCTGTGCAACCTTGTCAAAGTGATCGGCATGAAGATGCGAAACGAGGACAAAATCCACACCAGCGAGAATTTCGTCCGTCGATACTGGCAGATCGGTCATCGGATTGGGCGAGCGTCCGGTGAATGAGGATCTGCTATGCTTGGGGCCGAAATCCGGATCGATCAATATCGTCGAGCCCGCATAGTCGATTTTGAGCGTTGCGTTGCGAAAAAGCTGCAGTTTCATGGGCTTGACTTCCTGCTGGTCAGAAGAATTCGAGGCTGACGCGGAACATCTGCTCAACCTGTTTTACTATCGCAGCCGTGGCAAAGAGGATGACCCGGTCGCGTGGCTTGATACGCAGGCTGCTTTGGGGCTTGATGATCTCCCCGTTGCGGTAGATTGCACCTACGCGCAATCCCTCGGGCAAATCAAGTTCCCCAAGCGTGGCGCCAACCATTGGCGAGGTTTCGAGCGCCTCTGCCTCGATGATTTCCGCCTTGCCGTTCTCGACGCTGTGTACCGCGCGGATGCGGCCCCGCCGGACATGCTGGAGTACGCGAGAAATCGTGACGCTGCGCGGACTGATTTGTGCGTCGATACCCAGCG
>NZ_JBBNAM010000303.1:0-5976 GCF_037994425.1 Phyllobacterium sp. | reverse complement strand
CGCGATGGCCTTGCCGTTCGCGGCGAACTGGAAGCGTCCGACACGGATTTCGCGCCCGCCTTCCTTGGCCTTTGCTTCCGTCAGTCCGACGGAAGCAACCTGCGGCTGGCAGTAGGTGCAGCCCGGGATCTTGTCCTTTTCCAGCGCATGGACACCCGGGAAGTTCGCAATCTTTTCGACGCAGATCACACCTTCATGCTCCGCCTTGTGCGCGAGCATGGGCGGGCCGGCCACATCGCCGATCGCGTATATGCCTGCAACGTTGGTCTTGCCGTAGCCATCCGCGACGATGCAGCCACGATCGGTTTTGACGCCAAGCGCCTCCATTCCCAGGTTCTCAATGTTGCCCTGGACGCCAACGGCAGAAATCAGCCGTTCCGCCGTGATCTTCTCGACCTTGCCGTCCTTGGTTTCGACATGAGCGGTAATGGAATTCGCCGCTTTTTCGACCTTGGTAACCTTGGCATCGGTAATGATCTTCATGCCCTGCTTTTCGAACTGTTTGCGGGCAAAGGCGGAAATTTCGGCATCCTCGACCGGCATGACTGTCGGCAGAAGTTCGACCACAGTCACGTCCGCACCCATGGTTCGGTAAAACGAGGCGAATTCGATGCCGATGGCGCCCGATCCCATGACGACCAAGGATTTCGGCATCTCCGGCGGGACCATCGCCTCGAAATAGGTCCAAATCAGCTTGCCGTCCGGCTCGATACCCGGCAAAGCGCGAGGCCGCGCGCCGGTGGCGATAATAATATGCTTAGCCGTATAAGTACCTTCGCCGAGCGTGTTCTTGGGTACCGGATTCTGCGGCTCCATAGGCTTCTTCGATGTCTTCGAGACAATGATCTCGCCCGGTTTCGAAATCTTCGCTTCGCCCCAGATCACATCGACCTTGTTCTTCTTCATCAGGAAGCCGACGCCGCCGTTCAGACGAGCGGAGACGCTGCGAGACCGCTGCACGACAGCTTTAATATCCGCAGAGATCTTGCCTTCAATGGTCAGGCCATAGTCCTTAGGATGCTGGCCGTAGTGAAAGATCTCGGCTGAGCGCAGAAGCGCTTTTGTCGGTATGCATCCCCAATTCAGGCAGATGCCGCCAAGATGCTCACGCTCGACGATAGCGGTCTTAAACCCGAGCTGCGCGGAGCGGATCGCGGTGACATAGCCGCCGGGGCCAGAACCAATGATGATCACGTCGTAATTATTGGCCAAGACCTTGGTCCTCCTGGATTAGAGATCGAGTATGTCTCGAACGGTGGGGGCGATGGCTTTTCCTATCGCCCGTGTGTTTTCTGCATCAAGATGAATGCCATCAATCGAAGAAGTCGCGGCGACCGAGCCCGCATCGAAGAATGCACAGTCCGAAAGTTCCGCTGCATCGCGATAGAAATCTGCAAGCAGGCGCGATTGTTCGACACCGCCTTCGAAGATCAGTCTGAACTCATCCCACTCAGTCGCGCCGAACGGTGGTGGCGACATGATCATGACTGCGGGCGGTTTTGTCTCAAATTGATAGGGCGCCGTCCGGACGATCTCGATCAGTCGCTGCATCCCCCGCTTGGCGCCGAAGGCGTTGCCGCAAAGTATGTGCTTCATGTCGTTGGTGCCGAGCATGATGATGACGAGATCGAGTGGAAAATGCGTGCCGAGCGCCGTCGTCAGCGTCTTGGCCGCATTGCGTTCGAATCCCGAAAGGTGATCGTCGAATGCCGTCGTCCGCCCGTTGAGGCCATCGGTGATGACATGAACAGCATCGCCAAGTTCGGCCTGCAACACCTCCGGCCACCGGTCCTTGCGTGCATGGCGACCCAAACCGTCGGGGCGGTAGCCCCAAGTCAACGAATCGCCATAGCAGAGGACGGTTTTCATCGCGTCGCTCAGACCAACATGCCCATCGGATTTTCGATGTGCCGCTTGAACGCCTGGGCAAGCTCCGCCCCGAGGGCGCCATCGACCGCACGGTGGTCGGTGGACAGTGTCACCGACATGATGGTGGCGATCTTGATTTCGCCCTTACGTACGACCGCCCGCTCCTCGCCCGCGCCAACTGCCAGGATGGTCGCATGGGGAGGGTTGATGATCGCGGCGAAATCCTTCACACCGAACATGCCGAGATTCGAGACGGCGGTGGTGCCACCCTGATACTCTTCGGGCTTCAGTTTGCGGTCGCGGGCACGCTTGGCGAGATCCTTCATTTCATTGGAAATCGTCGAAAGCGTTTTCTGCTCGGCCTTGCGAATGATCGGCGTAATCAATCCACCCGGGATCGAAACGGCAACACCGACATCGGAATGCTTGTGCTTGACCATGTTGGCGTCAGTCCACGATACGTTCGCTTCAGGAACATCGCGCAGGGCAAGCGCCATCGCCTTGATGATCATGTCATTGACCGAAAGCTTGTAGGCCGGAACGTCGCCCTTCTCGGTCTTGATCATCGGCGACGCGGTATTGATTTGTGCCCGAAGCGCAAGCAGCGCATCGAGTTCGCAATCGATCGTCAGATAGAAATGCGGAACAGTCGTCTTGGCCTCGAGAAGACGCTTGGCGATCGTCTTGCGCATGCCGTCATGCGGCACCAGATCGTAGGAGCCTTGCTCGAAAAGCTTGAGCACGGCATCGTCAGACATCGGCTTGGCCGCTGCTGGCGCGGGAGCTGCCGCGGCCGCGGCAGCAGCAGCAGGCTTTGCACCACCGCCGGCGATAGCGGCTTCAACGTCTTTCTTGACGACGCGGCCATGCGGTCCGGAACCGCTCACGCCCGAAAGGTCGATACCCGCTTCCTTGGCGATGCGCCGTGCGAGCGGTGACGAGAAGGGCCGGTCGCCGGATTTGGCGGGCGCAACAGATGCCGCCGGTGCGGAAGCCGCGGCGGTGGCTGGTGCGGGAGCAGCTTCCGCCTTAGGCGCCGCAGGCGCCGCTTCTGCTTTCTTGTCTTCCTTTGGTGCTTCCGCTTTTGCTGCGGCACCATCGGCTTTCGCGGCTGTAGCAGTGTCCTCGCCCTCACCCGCAAGAATTGCGATGAGCGCGTTGACCTTTACACCTTCGGTGCCGGCGGGAACGACGATCTTGGCAACTGTGCCCTCGTCAACCGCCTCAACTTCCATCGTCGCCTTGTCGGTCTCGATCTCGGCGATGACATCGCCGGGACCAACCTTGTCGCCTTCCTTGACGAGCCATTTGGCGAGGTTGCCCTCTTCCATCGTCGGAGAGAGCGCCGGCATGGTGATATTGATCGGCATATCGGTTTCCTCCCCTTAAGCCGTGTAGGTCACAGCTTTGACGGCATCGATGATCTCCTTGATGCTTGGCAGCGCCAGCTTCTCAAGGTTTGCCGCATAGGGCATGGGTACGTCCTTGCCGGCAATGGTAAGGACCGGCGCATCAAGATAGTCGAAGGCTTGCTGCATGACGCGGGTGGCAATTTCCGTGCCGACAGAGGATTGCGGGTAGCCTTCCTCGATAGTGACGCAGCGGCCGGTCTTCTTTACAGATTCGATGACGGTGGGAATGTCCATCGGGCGGATCGTGCGAAGGTCGATGATCTCGGCATCGATACCGAGTTTGGCGAGTTCGTCGGCGGCCTTGACGGTATAGTTCATGCCGATGCCGAACGAGACGAGCGTAACGTCCGTACCCCTCTTGTGAATGCGGGCCTTGCCGATCGGCAGAACGAAATCGTCGAGCTTCGGCACGTCGAACGAATGGCCGTAGAGAATTTCGTTTTCGAGGAAAATAACCGGATTGGGATCGCGGATCGCCGCCTTGAGCAGGCCCTTGGCGTCAGCCGCCGTGTAGGGCATCACGACTTTCAAGCCGGGAATGTGGCTGTACCACGCCGCATAACACTGCGAATGCTGGGCAGCGACGCGGGCTGCAGCACCGCTCGGTCCGCGGAATACCATGGGCGCACCCATCTGGCCGCCGGACATGTAGAGCGTCTTTGCAGCCGAGTTGATGATCTGGTCGATCGCCTGCATGGCGAAATTGAAGGTCATGAACTCGACGATGGGCCTGAGGCCAGTCATGGCCGCCCCAACGCCGACGCCGGCAAAGCCGTGTTCGGTGATCGGCGTATCGACGACCCGGCGCGGGCCGAATTCGTCAAGCAGACCTTGCGTTATCTTGTAGGCACCCTGATATTCGGCAACTTCCTCGCCCATGATAAAGACATCCGGGTCGCGGCGCATTTCCTCGGCCATCGCATCACGCAATGCTTCACGCACCGTGGTCGAAACCATTTCTGTGCCAGCGGGAATATCCGGATCGGCTGCGACTTCTGTCTTTGGTGCCGCTGGAACCGAGGCATTCGCCTGTTTAGCGGCAGGCTCTTCCCTTGGAGCCTCGGCTGCCTTTGCTGCTTCCGGTGCAGCTTGCGGCGCGCTGGCGGAATCAGCGCTCTCGCCATCGCCCAACAGCACGGCAATGACCGAGTTCACCTTCACATTGTCGGTTCCTTCCGGAACGACGATCTTGCCGATCGTGCCTTCGTCGACGGCTTCGACTTCCATCGTTGCCTTGTCGGTCTCGATTTCGGCCAGCACATCCCCGGAAGTGACCTTGTCACCTTCCTTTTTCAGCCATTTGGAAAGTTTGCCCTCTTCCATCGTCGGTGAGAGCGCGGGCATAAGAATATCTACAGGCATTTGTCGCGCCTCCCTTAGAGCAGAATATCGGTGTAAAGCTCGGACGGATCCGGCTCTGGATCGGACTGGGCGAAATCGGCCGCATCAGCCACGATATCGCGAACGTCCTTGTCGATCTTCTTCAGATCATCCTCGCTGGACGAGCCATTCCCGATCAACCGGTTCTTTACCTGCTCGATAGGGTCGTGCTCCGAACGCATCTTCTGCACTTCGTCTTTCGAGCGGTATTTAGCCGGATCCGACATGGAGTGGCCGCGATACCGGTAGGTCTGCATCTCAAGGATAATCGGGCCCTTGCCCGAACGCGCCCAGGCGGCCGCTTCCTCACCGGCTGCATTGACGGCACGCACGTCCATGCCATCGACTTGTATGCCCGGGATGTTGAACGAGACACCGCGCTTGGAGAAATCCGTTTCAGCGGAAGCGCGCGATACCGCCGTGCCCATGGCGTAGCGGTTATTCTCGATGATATAGATTACGGGTAGCTTCCACAGCGACGCCATGTTGAAGCTTTCGTAGACCTGGCCCTGGTTGGCAGCGCCGTCGCCGAAATAGGCTAGTGAGACATTGCCGTTGTTCCGGTAGTGATTGGCAAAGGCCAGGCCCGTTCCGAGCGAAACCTGCGCACCGACGATACCATGGCCGCCATAGAAATGCTTTTCCTTGGAGAACATGTGCATCGAGCCACCCTTCCCCTTGGAAAGGCCGCCGCGCCGTCCGGTCAATTCAGCCATGACGCCGCGGGCACTCATGCCGCAAGCCAGCATGTGGCCGTGGTCACGATAACCGGTGATGACCTGGTCGCCTTGCTTCAGCGCCATCTGCATGCCGGTAACGACAGCTTCCTGACCGATGTAAAGATGGCAGAAACCGCCAATGAAGCCCATGCCATAAAGCTGACCGGCCTTTTCTTCGAAACGGCGGATCAGCAACATTTGACGGTAGGCTTCGAGCTCCTGCTCCTTGGTGAACTGAATGGGTTTCGGTGCTTTAACAGCAGAGGTCTGCGCGGATCGCGCAGGGCTTTTTTTCGCCCTCGTAGCCATATCTCACTCCCTGTGACTTGGTCGCACGAGAATAGCAGCAGGGACGGAAGTTACAATATGCAGAATTGAATAAGTGCTATGCAAATAAGCTGTTAAAAATACAGCACAAAAAGGCGATTAACTGAAACTCAGTTAACAGCCAAATCACCAGAGCCACGCATAATGGTGACTTCGTCCGGGCGGGACATATTCAATGCCTTGCGAGCCTGTTCGTCCAACATGTCCTTCTCAATTGTGCCATCATGCATAAGTTGGACCTGTCGTTCAAGCTCCGTGCGCGAGGCGGT
>NZ_JBBNAM010000302.1:0-8380 GCF_037994425.1 Phyllobacterium sp. | reverse complement strand
ACGGTTCCTGCGGCTCCCGCCAATGAAGAGCCTTCGTCGCCAGCGTCAGGAAGAGCTTGTTGTCGTTCGCAAGCTGCTCTTTCGTGGGCAGCTTCTTGTCGTCGGCCGCAAGAGCGGGCAACGCACTCACAGCGCCGATCAAGAGTGAAAGCGTCAACAGAGTTCCGCGCATCGTCGTCTCCCCTCAAAGGTCAAAATAACTGCACCCGCCATCTTGATGTGGTCAGCAAGCGAGGCTTAGTACCAGGCGACAAATATACTTCACTGCGGAAAACCGTCTCGCAAATATTTGCTATGTGAGCGCCGGCCGCCTTTGGGTCGTCAGAATGCATATCCCGAAGGAACGCCATGGGTGATGCAGGCCTTCTCGGGCATTGTCGATCCGGACTTGACCTGTGGCGGGCTCGAAGGTCTCGGCTCGTAGCTCAAACTTGTCGACGGTTGGAAATTCCGGGTCAAGGTGATCGACGAGGACCTGACGATCAAGGCAGTCGATGGCGTCGCACATATCGTCCAGGACGATCTGGAGAATACCTATGACGCCTGTTTTGAAACCGCGTGCACCTACAAGCCCTGAAGCGCGGCGGCTGCGCCCACTGGCGACTGGCGGATCCACAAGAGGCGTTCATATAGATTGCGCTCAAGAAATGAACCGGAGGGGAGACGACCATGAAACAAAACAGATATAGCGCAGCCCTCCCGCGGCTGACGGCCATCGGACTCGTGCTTGCGACCGGCGTCTTCAGCCACTTCGCCGCTGCCCAGGATGCCCCTCTGACCGATGGCGCAATAAAGAACATTGAAGAGCAAAAGCGCGATTATTCGCCGTGCCCGGACCAGCATTTCCCCAACCGCGTCCTCTGGGGCGACACCATACCCGCCTCTCGTTTGACGACGGCCTGATGGGCACCACTTTGGGGCCGGAGGAGGCTTATCGCTTTGCCCGCGGGGAAGAGGTGTTGTCCAACTCCGGCCAGCGGGCGAAGCTCAGCCGCCCGCTCGACTTCCTCGTGGTGTCCGACCACGCCGAATCCCGGATCGACAGCCAGAGCCAAAAGCCAGCCGCATAGAAATTCTCTCGCCGCAGTTGCCGCGCCGCCTTGATCAGCAGCCGGCGCGAAATCTCGCGCGCGCCGCCGATCGTCCGCGCCTCTGGCGGAAGCACGCGGCCTTAACCGGATCATTGCCTTGCGGTTGGGTGGAAACTGTATCAGCAGGACGGCAAAGTTGGCTGGATGTAGCGAAGCCCAGCTGAAGCGAGTATGGAGCAGATAGCCCAAGGCGAACCGAGCCCTCTGAGGGACTCCCCGTTATCTGCCCACCGCCGAGCTTTGCGCTAATAGTGGCGGAAATTGTCTCCACGTCGCGCCGCCGCGGCGCGACATTCCCGGACCAGCAGGTGCTCCCCTTCGCAGCTGAACTTCCGTCTTTGCTTTTGTATTCACCGCTTCAGGAGCAGGAGGAGAGCTTATCTCGGCATCCACAAAGCCGGCATACCCATGGCAAAACTGCTGCGCCCTTGATCCACGTCAATGTGAGATTGCAACTTACCTAATAAAGATACCCTGCATATCAAACAAAAACGGCTGTAGGGAACACTATAAAAAGTTGCCGTGTCATGGACACCCTCTACGCGTCTTGTAAGCGCGACGAGGCGGCGGATCGTTCGCGCAGGTAGGCGCTAGAGTCAATTTTTCTGAATCAACCTAGGGAGGAAATTTAAGTGAAACTTCCACATTCGGGCTTTGATCCCTTCAACCACGTCAAGTTCCCGAACTGTCGCGACACGAGATAACCATCCAACGAGCTGTTCGAATTGATTCAGATCAAAGCAACAAAGTGCCTATCTGTGCATTCTTCTTCATCGTCATGCGGAGACAAACTGGCCATACACCAAAGTTCAGAGCTGGAAGTGACCGCGGGCTCGGTACCCGTCGCTCTATGGCGCACCGCCGATGGGCGATGAAGGGCGGGGATGGCCCAGCTGTACAACGAGGGAACCCGAGGGCCTTGCGGCGCGGCTTTCCGAGGAGGAGACAATGATCGCACGAATGCTATTCGGCGCAGACCCGTTCCGCAACATACGCCGCCTCCAAGACGAAGTGAGCCGACTGGAATTCCCGGCGGTGAATGTCTTCGTAAACCAGGACGGCGTTATCATCACCGTCGAACTGCCTGGGGTAAGATCAGAAGACTTGGACATCTTGATACACAGAGATTCCGTTACGCTCAGCGGAGAGCGGCAAACCGAAACTGAGGAAGCCCGGCGGGGATACCACCGGCGTGAGCGTCGTCGTGGCCGGTTTGTCCGGACCGTGTCATTGCCGTTTGTGGTCGATCCGAACAAGGTTGAAGCGGATCTCGTCAATGGCGTATTAACTCTGGACCTTCCTCGGGCCGAAGAGGACAAGCCCAAGCGCATTAACGTGAAGGCGAGCAAGGAGGCGGGCCGTGGCTAAGCGAGAGATCACTAGAGCGGGAACGAAGGGGAGCAAGCAGTCTCAGGCCATGCCGACTAGCCAACCGGAGCTGGAGGGCAAGCTGTCCGCGGAGCAGGACGCGGGCGAGCGGACCCATGAGCGGCCGGTCTTCGTACCCTGGGTTGACATTTACGAAACTGAAACGGGCCTTGTCGTCGTGGCGGATCTGCCTGGCCTCAGCCCGGAGGGTCTGGAGGTCACGTTGGAGAAGCGGGTGCTGTCGATCTATGGCCGCGTCGAAGAGGATACGCCCGCGGGCTACAGCCAGGCCTATCGCGAGTATGAGGTCGGCGATTTCGAGCGGCAGTTCACTCTCTCCGGGGATTTCGACATCAATGGAATTGACGCCAGCATGAAGGACGGTGTGCTTCACCTCGCCATCCCGAGAGCTCCGGAGGCAGCTGCAAAGCGTATCGAGGTTAGATCGGTTTCCTGACATCAGGCGAAAAGTCGGGCCAATCGGCCGGAATGTCCGGCAATCCCGGGTTTTGGTGAAGGGTCTCGTGTACGAGACGATGAGGGAAGTCGTGTAGACCCCCTGCCATCCTTTTTTCAGCATTAACTCCGCGCCAATTGGCGGTCGGGCGAGTTATGTCGCAGTGCGCAAGAAGATTAAGGCACGTTCTCCTGTTCACGTGCCCGAAGCAAAGCTTCGATCGCTGCCTGTATTTCAATCAGATTCTTGATTGGTCCTGGGTTTGCGCCGTTTTGAGTAATCTGCAAAACTTCTTGCCGCCGAGACGATATGAGCTCCTTTATCGCTGCGTCAATTTCGTGCACATGCTGCTCTGCCATTCTAGCCTCCTCGATTTGAAACCGCGATAAGAGGCCTGCACGATGGCTGAAGGAAGTCGATGCTCATTTCGCGCGATCGCCTCAGGCGATAGAGCAAGGCCCAACCCGCCGGTGCTTTGTGATAGGTGAGGCCGGCATGGGTCTACGGCCTATTCGTTACCCCACCGTTCCTTCCACTCCCAATTGAACTTGGAAAGCTGTTCTACTGGAACATCGCGCGCGGCGATATGGCCAAACCCATGTCAAGAATGTCTGTCTCAAAACCGTAACAATGCCTTCCGCGAATGCCATTGCAGGGATTTGAATTCTCGCGGTTTCAAACGGTCTACGCATTGATCTGGGTCAATGCGACAAGCGACCTATTCCCTGAACGCTCGAAGTTCATCCGCGTCGAACGAAGCGCCGAGCGGGTATTGCATCTGGGCTGGCATCCACTACCACTTGAGAACTTGGCCGGCGTGACACTCGGCAAACGGATCGGGATGCACATCAAATGAAGTGATAAAAACCGCCTGACGCTAGAGATCCTATCAACTTGATTTACAGAGTCCAAGCCAGGGTTAAAATGTCTAGATTGGTGCTATCGTCCTTGTATGGTCAGATGCCGCGTATTGGTATTCCCGCCTCCTGAGCACATTGGGAGGGTGACGCAGCCTATCGTGCGATTTCCCAGGAGCCGGCAACTGCTTTCACCCGGCCACCCCGATGGGTGAGGGAATCGAGCGTTGTCTACGCCATTTGAACGGCACACAGGGGGGAAGCTCAGGCCGCCCCCTGAAGCGAGCGGATCAACGTCGTTCGCGCCGAGGTCATGTGGCGCAGGCACGTGCGCTCTATTTCGTGCGTGTCTGCGCTGAACAGTGCGTCGATGTAGGCGAGGTGCTCGCCGATCGCTGCCTCGTTGCGCTGCAGTTCATCTTTCTTGTTCCACTGGTAGTGGTAGTGGAAGATAAGGGTGATCACGTCATAGAAGTCGTCGATGAAACGGTTCGGCGCAGCGCGATTTATGAGGCGGTGCAGGCGATTGTCCAACCGCGAAAAATCGTGGAAGCGCCGGCCGATTTCCAACAGCAACTGTTGGTGCGCCATCTTCAGTTCGGCAAGTTCCGTCCACAAGGGGGATTCATCGGGTAGTTCAGCGAAGAGGACAGCCGAGCGCAACTCGAACATGACGCGGATCTCGAAAAGTTCGAGCGCGAACTCCTCGGTGAATCCCTTGAAGAGCCAGCCTGAATTCTGCCTTTTCTCGATGAGCCCGAAGCGGCTGAAGCGGATCAGGAATTCTCTGACGCCGGTGGTTGCCACGCCAAACTGCCTCGCCAGCTGCAGCTCGTTGATGAGCGTGCCTGGCTGGGTATCCCCGCGCAGCATCCACTCCATGAACTGTTCTTCGACATGCTGGCGTTTCGACGTCGTCTCCGGATCAGGAAAATAATCGGATTCCTGAATGGGTCTGCCCGCCGTCGGACCGTTGCCTGACGCCTTTATGCCGCGGACTTGAAGCTCGCCAAGCACCTTGCGCACGGTAGTGCGGCTGACGCCGATCCTTGTACGCAGAGCGTTCTCGGAGATAGCGCCGATGTCGGCATCGCCGGCGTCCAGCAGTTGCAGTGTGCGGTTGAATGCTTTCTTGAAAACTGAATTGGGCTTCACAAGTTTGCCTGTCTTTTTTGGGTTGCTTATTACTTATAAAAAACAACTTGACGTTCGTCCAGCCGTGCGGCTTTTTATCGATAAGAATACAAGCCCCAGGTTGCATTGTCATCAGGAGGTTGTGTTGACGGGCATGGACAAACCACTTGAACGAGAAGTCGCTGAACCGCGCGCCGCCGCTGTTGCGAACAGCGATAATATCGCGGTGGCCGTCGGCCTCAAGTTGCTCGGTGCCGGTGCTGTCCTCATTTTGATCGGTCTCGTTCTGGTCTTAAGCCTTCTGTCGCCATACTTTCTGTCGCCGCGCAATCTCGGCAACATCCTAGCGCAGACCGCGGTGATCTGCGTCGTCGCGATGGGACAGCATCTGGTCATTCTGACCAAGGGGATCGACCTTTCGGTCGGATCGAACCTCGCACTGGCTTCGGTGCTCGGGGCGCTGAGCTTTCACGCCGGCGCTTCGACGCTGATGGTCGTTTCCGTCATGGTCGCGGCCGGCGCCGCCGTCGGTGCCGTCAACGGACTGTTTTACGTCTACGGACGCCTGCCGCACCCGTTTATCATCACGTTGGCGACGCTCAGCATCGCCAAAGGCATCGCCCTCCAGCTTGCCGACGGCCGCGCCATTCCAGGGATGCCGCCAGCCATCCGGAGCTTGGGCCAAGAGGCGTTTGCCGGGCTTCCCGGGTCGGTGTTCGTGGTAGCGGGGGTTGCGGGGCTGATGTTCGTCCTTACACAGTCGACGGTCTGGGGCCGCTGGATGTATGCCGTGGGTGGCAGGGCCGACGCCGCCGTCCGCATGGGCATCCCCGTTTCCGCGGTCTTGGTTTCGACCTACGTCATGTCGGGAACCTGCGCAGGCATAGGAGCCGTACTTCTCGCCGGCCGCACCGATGCGGGATCGCCGCTATTCGGCAATCTACTGGAGCTCGACACCATAGCCGCGGTCATCATCGGCGGAGCCAGTTTTCTCGGGGGTCGCGGGCACATCGGCCACGCCTTGATCGGAGCGATCATGATCGGCGTAATCCGTAATGCCCTCAATCTCCTGAACGTCGGGGTGTTTTACCAGCTGATCGTCATCGGCGTTGTCATCGTCGTCGCCGTCGAGGCTGACGTCCTTCGCAACCATCTCGAGTCCCGCATGCGTGTGCTGCGGGCGGAGACCGGACCATGACACAGCACCAGCTCGCCGCACATCAGCAACATCCCGTGTTGTCCGTCCGCGGTGCTTGCAAACGTTTCGGCTCGGTGGTTGCGCTCGACGACGTCAGCATTGACGTCCATCGCGGCGAGATCCTCGCCCTGCTCGGAGACAACGGCGCGGGAAAATCCACGCTTATCAAGTGCATCAGCGGCGTCCACCGCCTGGACGCAGGCGACGTCGTGATAGAGGGCGCGGCCAACGTTCTACGGTCGCCCGCCGACGCGCGGTCGGCCGGCATCGAGACTGTCTATCAAGACCTCGCGCTCTTCGACAACCTAACTCCAGCACAGAACTTCTTTGCCGGACGCGAGATCGCCGGTCCGAGATGGCTACCGCGCGCCATTCGCTTCCTCAACAAGCGGAAGATGGACGAACAGACGCGCTCGTTGATCCAGTCTCTCAATGTGTCGCTGCCCCACCTCGACGCGTTGGTGGCATTGATGTCCGGCGGCCAGCGCCAGGCCATCGCCGTCGCGCGCTCGGCGGTCTTTGCCCGCAAGGTGGTCATCTTGGACGAACCGACTGCGGCGCTCGGTCTGCGCGAGTCTCGCAAGGTGCTCGACCTTATCGGCGCGCTGCGCGACCGCGGAAATGCGATCATTTTGATCACCCACAACATGGAGCACGTGACGGAACTGGCCGGTCGAGCCGTGGTGCTTAGACAAGGGCGGAAAGTCGGCGAGCTCGTTCCGACACGCGACAACAAACAGGAACTGGTCTCGATGATCGTCGGGGCTTAAGCCGAAAAATTGCGGGTTCGAAAGGCGGCCGCGAGGAGACCGTGCAGGGCCCGCCAAAACAGGGAGGAAGCGATGAGATTGCAGTTCTTGATGGGGCCGGCGCTGGTCGCCGTGATGGCAAACCCAACGGCAGCCGCCGAAAGCGTGAAGATCGGGCTGATCACCAAATTTCCGGTGCCGTTCTATTCGACGATGGAAGAGGCGGCCAAAAAATACGCTGCCGACCACCCCGGGATCGAGCTCGTCACCGGCCAAGGTCAGTCGGCAACAGACATCGAAGGCCAGATCGCCCTGATCGAATCGATGGTCACGCAAGGCGTCAAGGGATTGGCGATCACGCCAGTTGATCCCACCGTCGCACCGGCGCTCGACAAGGCCGTCGCCGCCGGCATCAAGGTGGTGCTGGTCGACAACAGCATCCCTGGCTGGAAGGGCCAGACGGCCCTGGTGTCCACCAACAACCTCAACGGCGGCAAGATCGCCGGCGAGTTCCTCAAGACCAAGCTCAAGGATGGCGACCAGATTGCCATTCTCGAAGGCGTGCCGGGCGTGCCGGCGCTGGACGAACGCGTCACCGGGATGATGGAGGGTTTGGGCGGCGTCAAGGTCGACGTCGTGGCCAAGGGCGCTACCAACTGCACGCTCGAACTGGGCACCTCAGTTACCGAAGACATCTTGACGGCCAATCCGGACCTCAAGGCGATCTACGCGGCCTGCGGCCCGCCCATTCCCGGAGCCGTCAAATCGCTCGCCAATGCGAACATTGCCAACGACAAAATCATTCTTGTGGGTTTTGACGCCTGTTGCGGCGAACTTGAAGCGATCAGGGCCGGAACGGAAGATGCGAGCGTCGCGCAATATCCTGCGAAGATGGGTGAGCTTGGCATCGCGACCGTGGTAAAGGCCATCCATGGTGACCCGGTGGACGCCAACGTCGACACCGGAGCGGGGCTTGTCACGCCGGATAACGTTGAGGATTTCGAATAATCCCGAAGCGCCCGCCGGATTTCCGGCGGGCTCTTCCAAACCTATTTGCACTCAAGGATCGACACGATGAAGGCCGCTGTCTGTGTTGCCCCGGGCAATCTGGTACTCGAAGATCGTCCGGAACCCAAAATTCCGCCTAAGGGATGGGCACTTCTGGCGGTAGAGCAAGTCGGCATCTGCGGCACGGACTTTCACATTTTTGAGGGGAAGCATCCGTTTATTGCCTATCCGCGCATCATGGGGCACGAGGTTTCCGGTAAGGTGATCGCAGTTGGCGACGACGTCGGCATTCCCGTCGGACAGGAGGTCTATGTCAATCCATATCTTGCCTGCGGCGAATGCGTCGCGTGCCGTCAGGGAAAACCGAACTGCTGCGTCAAAATCGAGGTGCTCGGCGTGCACCGCGACGGTGGTATGTGCGAGCGGATGCTGGTTCCCGCCGGCAATCTCTATCCCACGGCCGGGCTCTCGCTAAGCGACGCCGCGGCAGTGGAATTCCTGGCCATCGGCGCGCATGC
>NZ_JBBNAM010000301.1:0-4021 GCF_037994425.1 Phyllobacterium sp. | reverse complement strand
GTGCATGACGGTGTACGCGAAATCCCGATCGAGGAACGTAGCGGCGACGAGGTCACCTTCGTGCAAGGACGTGGTGCGGGCGGCGAAATTGCGAGCGTACGGGTTTCACCGGAAGGAAGCCCCGCAGCCAATCCTGCTTTCGACGTTACTCCGGCGCGTCTGATCACTGGCCTTATCACCGAACGCGGCATTGCAGAAGCATCGCCCGCCGGCTTGAAGGCGCTTTTTCCCGAACGGAGATAACTTATGACCATCGCGAACAGGCAGAGGACGGAGGATGTCGCCGCCGGCATTCGCAGGCGTGTCTTCATGCACACGATGCGCAACAACGGTGGCTACCTCAGCCAGGCCTGTTCCGCGGCCGAGAGTCTGGCGTTCCTTTATAACGAAGCGCTCGTCCTTGGCGAACCGACGCTGCCGAAGACCCCTCTGCCCTTCGCGGGCGTGCCGTCGTCCAAAAATCCCGACGCGTTTACCGGCGCCGGCTATCATGGCGCCTTTGCTCCGGAATACGACCGCTTCATTGTCTCGCCCGCCCACTATGCGCTGGTCATATATTCGGCCTTGATTCAGGTCGGCCGAATGGACGAGAACGCGCTTGATCATTTCAATCGGGACGGAGGGTCAGTCGAAATGATCGGCGCCGAGCACAGCCCAGGCATGGAAGTGACAACCGGATCGCTTGCGCAAGGGCTATCGATGGCATCGGGCATAGCCTGGGCGCGCAAGCGCCGCGGCGAACCAGGCAAGGTCTGGGTCTACATGTCGGATGGCGAATTCCAGGAGGGGCAGACGTGGGAATGCCTGACGGCAATGAGCTATCACGGCATCGACAACATCCGCGTCGTCGTCGATGTCAATGGGCAGCAATGCGATGGGGCGATGTCCTCGGTTCTTGATCTCGGCGACCTGCCGGCGCGCATCGCTTCCTTCGGCGCTACCTGTCGATCGATTGACGGACATGATCTGCAGGCATTTCGGGCTGCAGCCAATAGCTCAGAAGCACGCAGGCCTCTGGTCATCCTTGCCAATACATCGCCCTACGAGGGCATGCCGTTCCTGAAGAAGCGCTTCCCTCGCCTTCACTACGTCCGTTTCAAATCGGCAGAAGAGCGCGAGGAAATGCAGACGGCAATCGGAGCCGAGCTTCGCGTCGATCCCGCTGAAATCGCGAGGGCCTGATCATGGTCGAAATTGTCAACCGCCCCTATGCCAGAGCCTTCGAGGACTTCGCTTCCTCTCGCCCGGAAGTGCTTTGCCTGTCCGCCGATCTGACATCATCCTGCGAAATCGACGGCTTTCGCGATCGCTATCCCGATCAGTTTCTGTCGCTCGGCATGGCAGAACAGAACATGTTGTCTTTTGCCGGCGGCCTTGCAATGCAGGGTTTCCGACCCTTTGTCCATACCTTCTCCGTCTTTCTCTATCGCCGCCCTTACGACCAACTGATCAACTCCATCGCTTACTCCAACCGCAAGGTTCGAATGATGGGTTTCCTGCCCGGAATTACGACACCGGGCGGCATCACCCATCAGGCGATCGAGGACATATCGGTCATGCGCGCCATCCCGAACATGACGGTCCTCGAAACCGGCGATGCCACCGAAGTGGAGAGCGTTCTTGAGGTGGCAGACAGCATCGATGGCCCGGTGTACGTCCGAGTTCTGCGCGGCGAAGTCCCGCGGCTTTTTTCGACACCTTTCGAATTCAACCGACTGCGGACGCTGAGCGAGGGAGGCGATATCCTCGTCGTCTCTTCGGGCGTGTGCACCGAAGAGGCCTTACGTGCTGCCGGGCCGCTGAAAAACCGCGGGATCGGCATTCACCACCTGCATGCCTCGACGCTGAAGCCATTTGATCGCGACGGCCTGCTAAAGGCGGCACGCGGCAAGAAAGGTATAGTCACGCTCGAGAACCACACAATCAATGGCGGGCTCGGATCGCTGGTCGCCGAAATTCTTGCCGAGGAAGGGCTTGGCATCCGCCTTCGCCGACTGGGACTGGAAGACACCTTCGCGCATGGCGCCTCCAAACCCTATCTCATGAAGAAGTACGGGCTCGATGCCAGCGCACTGACGCAGGCGGTCGGCAATCTGCTGGGGCGCGCCCTCGACATAGCCGATCCTGAGTTCGAAGCGGCCCGCCTCGACACGGTTCATTCGGTACAGAAGGCAGAGGCGCTCTAATGGCATCGCGTTTTTCCGTCAGCTACTGGCTCGAGGCCACCGGCGAAAAGGAAGCGCGAGCGCAAGCCTTGGATATCGCAGTCGAACAGACGGTGGAAATCCCAAGAGAGATCGTGCCGCGTGGCTACGTTGAGGACGAGATTCTCGGCCGGTTGGAAAACCTGAAATCCGCCGGCGCCGAGCGCGGCGGCTTCCTGGCGGAAATCTCCTACAGCGAGGACGATGTTGGTGGCGATTTCCTGCAGCTTCTGAACATCGTCTTTGGCAACTCCTCGATCAAAACCGGTACGCGCGTCGAATCTCTGCAGCTGTCGGACGGCTTGCGCAAGCTTTGCCCTGGACCACGTTTCGGCGCTGCCGGATTGCGCGCTCGAACAGAGGTCACTTCTGGTCCGCTTATCATGTCGGCGATCAAACCCGTGGGTCTATCGACGTCGGAACTCGCGGATCTCACTCACCGCTTTGCCTTGGGTGGCACGCATCTTATCAAGGACGACCACGGGCTCGTTGATCAGCCGACCTCACCTTATCCTGAGCGCCTTAAGGCCTGCGTCGAAGCCGTTGCCGAGGCAAATGCCAGCACCGGATTTCAATGCGCGTACGTGCCCAACATCACAGGACCGGCGTCGCAGATCTTCGAGCGGGCCTTCTTGGCAAAGGAAGCGGGCGCGGGTGCGGTTATGCTGGCACCGTCACTCGTCGGCTTTGACGTGTCCCGTGCGCTTGCCGCCGACCCCGGTTTCTGTCTGCCGATCATCTCGCATCCGACTTTTGCCGGCGCCAATGTCATCACGCCAACGACGGGTTTTTCGCACCGCTTTTACTTCGGAACGCTGCAAAGGCTCATGGGTGTCGATGCGGTCGTGTTTCCGAATTTCGGCGGGCGGTTCGGCTTCTCGCGCGAAGAGTGTCTGTCCATCCTCCAGGGTTGCACGGAGGATCTTGGTGAGCTGAAGCCCATTTTTCCTGCGCCTGGAGGCGGCATGACGTTCGAGCGGATACCCGACATGCAGCAGGTTTACGGGAACCATGTGATTTATCTGATCGGCGGCGCGCTTTTGCGCGAGAGCGATCTCGCATCCGCGTGCCGGGCGTTGCGAGCGCGCATCGCTGACCTATCTCTCCCGGCCAACTAAAGCCCTCCGCTGCACACGCCTCCGCGAGACCGCTCACAGGGCAAACTCCGTGTCGATCAGATGGCCGAGATCGCCATCGTCCAACTAGTCGTCGACCCGCCGCGCACACTCGCTTTGGACAATTGAGTAATAGAGACGAAGCGATGGAAAGGCCGCGGTGAGCGTCTCAAACATGGCATCGAGGGGAAGCAACGTTCTATTGTACTTAGCGGCCAGGAAAGCTTTATGCACTTCCACCTGCTCCGCGCTTGCGTCCTCAACAATCGTATACACAGGCGACGGCGTCGTTCGTCCCTTCACGACGATTTGGTCGAGCTCCATCACGTTATAAAACCCGCCTACGAGACGTGCAGTTTCCTCCCCAAGCAAGATAGCAACGCCGTAGTTTTTTGACGCCCCTTCAAGGCGCGAGGCAAGATTGACGGAATCCCCAAGGCAGGAATAGTCGAAACGCCGGCTCGAGCCCATGTTGCCGACGACACATTCGCCTGTATTGATCCCAACGCCCATCTTGAGAACATGCTGTGGTGACCCGCTTGCTCGCGCTTCTATCTCGAGGTCCTTGTTGAGCCTCCCGATGGCCGTCTGCATTGCAATCGATGCCTGAACAGCGTGGAGCGCGTGCTCAGGGTCATCGAGGGGAGCGTTCCAGAATGCCATGATGCAGTCGCCCATGTACTTATCGATTGTCCCTCCGTG
>NZ_JBBNAM010000300.1:0-36607 GCF_037994425.1 Phyllobacterium sp. | reverse complement strand
GGTTCGAGTGCACTGCGCGGGTCAACCCGCAAAACAGAGGGTTTTGACCATGATGCGGCGTTTCGAAGATGCTCGGATCCTGATGTACAGTCACGACACGTTTGGTCTCGGCCATTTGCGGCGCTGCAGGACCATTGCGCACTCGCTGGTCGAGGATTATCGCGGTCTTAATATTCTTATCATCTCCGGCGCGACCATCGCCGGGGCTTTCGACTATCGCGCCCGGGTCGACTTCGTGAAGGTGCCGAGCGTCATCAAGCTGCGGAATGGCGAATATACTTCGCTCGCCCGTCATATTGATTTGCATGAAACATTGAAAATGCGCCAATCGATCATCCGGCATACGGCGGAAACCTTCCAGCCCGATATTTTCATTGTCGACAAGGAACCCATGGGGTTGAAGGGTGAAGTTGAGGAAACGCTTGCCTACCTCAAATCGCGGGGGACAACCCTCGTTCTTGGGTTGCGCGAGGTCATGGATGCGCCGCACTTGCTCGAGGCCGAGTGGAAAAACAACAATGTGATGCGCAAGATTGACCAATTCTACGACGCGGTCTGGGTTTATGGGCCGCCTGATTTCTACGACCCGCTGGTTGATCTCGACGTGCCGGCGTCCGTGCGCGAAAAGATGAAGTTTGTGGGGTTCCTGCAGCGAAGCCTTTCGAACGAAAGCGCGCCCACGCATGTCCCCGAAGGCGACTATATTCTGGTGACCACAGGCGGTGGCGGAGACGGCGCCGATCTTGTTCACAATGTCATCCATGCCTACCAGCAGGATCCGACATTGCAGCACAAGGCGTTCATCGTGCTCGGACCGTATATGCCCGCCAAGCAGCGGGCAAAACTTGTCAAAAAAGGCAGCAAAATTCCTCAAATCCAGGTCATTGAGTTCGATAATCGCATGGAAGAACTGATCGCCGGAGCAAAGGCCGTGGTCGCAATGGGTGGCTACAACACCTATTGCGAGATCCTGTCATTCGACAAGCCGGCGTTGATTGTGCCGCGCGTTGCGCCGCGCGCCGAGCAACTCATTCGCGCGAAGCGGGCCTCGGAACTCGGCCTTGTCGAGATGCTTCTGCCTGAACAGGCCGACAATCCGTTGCTTCTGGCGGATGTGCTGAAACGACTGCCCCATCGAGCGCCACCCTCCCAAACCGGCAAGGGCATGCGTTTGGAAGGACTTGTCCATATTTCCGAGATCGTGGGCGCCTGGCTCGACGAGCGCGAGCAGCCGCTTCCAGCCGTCGCGGAATAACCCTACATGCATTCTCCCCTGATACGTCGCAAGACGCTCGTCGTTCTTAAGGGCTATCCGCGTCTGTCGGAAACCTTCATCGCCCAGGAGTTGCTGGGACTTGAGCGCGCTGGCTTCGACCTGACGCTGATCTCCCTACGCAAACCGACTGACAAGAAGCGCCATCCCATCCATGATGAAATCCGTGCGCGGGTCGTCTACCTGCCGGAATATCTGCACGAGGAACCGCTGCGCGTATTGCGGGCCTTTATCGCAGGCTGGCGCAAGCCGAACTTCAATCGGGTTCTAAAGCGGTTCTGGGGGGATTTGCGCCGCGATGTCTCGCGCAATCGCTTCCGGCGTCTCGGTCAGGCGCTGGTGCTGGCCCACGAATGGCCAGAGGCAGGTGAATGGCTGCACGCCCATTTCATCCATACGCCGGCTTCGGTCACGGCATATACGAGCATTATGACTGGCGTGCCCTGGTCCTGTTCGGCGCATGCGAAGGACATTTGGACGTCTGAGGATTGGGAACTGCGCGAAAAGCTCGGGGATGCGCGGTGGAGCGTAACCTGTACGCGCTCTGGCTTCGAACATATGCGCGCGCTTGCTTCAGCCAAGGACCGGGTCCATCTGAGCTATCATGGGCTCGATCTGGAGCGGTTTGGACACTTCGATGCCGTGCGTTCCAGACGCGACGGATCAGACGCGGCAAATCCCGTGCAGATCTTGAGCGTTGGTCGGGCCGTACCCAAGAAGGGGTATGATGTACTCTTGCAGGCTCTAGCGCTTCTGCCCCGCGACCTTCATTGGAGATTCGTGCATATCGGCGGCGGCAATGAGCTTTCCCGGCTGCAGCCACTGGCCGAGAAGCTCGGCGTCATAGATCGTATCAATTGGAAAGGCGCGCTCGCCCAGGAAGAGGTCCTTGACCATTATCGCCTGGCCGATGTTTTTGCGCTCGCCTGCCGCGTTGCCGCCGATGGTGATCGCGACGGCCTGCCCAATGTCCTGGTCGAGGCGTCGAGCCAGAATCTCGTCTGTGTTTCAACGAATATTTCCGGCGTTCCTGAATTGCTTACGGATAATGAGAACGGCCTCGTTGTAACTCCCGAAGATCCGCGCGCGCTCGCAACGGCGCTTGAGCGCGTCATTCGCGATCCGGATTTTCGTCACAGTCTCGGCCATGCGGCGGAAACACGGGTCCGCGAACACTTCGATCACGATTCGAGCATTCGCCAGCTTACCCGTCTCTTCGAAAGCGAATGGCAAAAGGCATGACCTCCCCGCGCGTGTTCTTTTACGTTCAGCATTTGCTGGGTATCGGCCACCTGGCGCGCGCGAGCCGGATCGCGTCCGCGTTGACCACAGCTGGTTTCGATGTGACGGTCGTTACCGGGGGCTCCGAGGTTCCGGGCTTTCCAGCTCAAGGGATCAAATCCGTCGTCCTGCCAGCCGTTCTAGCCGCAACAGCCGGCTTTTCAGGCCTTGCCGACATCCATGGCAAGCCGGTGAACGATGAATTTCTCACCCGCCGCCGTGATCTGTTGCTCGATGCATTCCATAGAGTGCGACCCGATATCGTCATTACCGAGGCCTTTCCGTTCGGCCGCCGGCAAATGCGGTTCGAACTTCTGCCCTTGCTGGATGCAATCAAAGCGATGGTGCCACGTCCAATCCTGGTATCGTCGATCCGCGATATATTGCAGGAACGCACGAAGCCTGGACGGGACGAAGAGACGGTTTCTCTTGTCAAGGCGCATTTCGATCATGTGCTCGTTCACGGGGATCGGTCCTTCGTGGCCTTGCCGGAGACGTTTCCGCTAGCTGGCGAGATCGAGGGAAAGATTATCTACACCGGGCTTGTTGCTGGGCCCCTCCCCAAGGAACCGGGAGAGGTATTCGACGTCGTCGTCTCCGCCGGTGGCGGCGCTGTCGGCATCGACCTTATCCGCGCCGCCCTTGCTCTGGCACAGCGATCGGATCCTCGTCGTTCTTGGTGTCTCATCACTGGGCCCAATCTGTCGGAGACCGATTTCGCCGAACTTGCGTTAAATGCATCAGATCATGTTCGCCTTTTCCGTTTTCGCAAGGACTTCCCCTCCTTGCTCAAAAGCGCGGAACTCTCCATTTCGCAGGCCGGCTACAATACCGTCTGCGACATCCTCCAAGCCGGGTGCCGGTCGGTTCTCGTTCCCTTCACAGCGGGTGGTGAAACGGAGCAAAATTTGCGAGCGATGCGATTAGCATCGTTGGGTCTTGCCGTTGCCATACCGGAGGTCGGCTTGAGTGCCGACATTCTACGAGGCGCAGTGGAAGCGGCTCTCGCAGAGTGCCCGCCACGTTCGGGGCGGCTCGATCTCAACGGCGCGCGGCGCACCGGGGACATCTTGGGAGAACTGTTCGAGGCGAGAAGGATTCAGCAAGCCAGTTCCTGACAAGTTCGGAACCCTGCCGACCTGTCATATAGCGTTCGCGGAACGGATGCTGTAGGCTAGGACGATTCAACCATGGAGTTCATCCATGTGCACTTCAAACGTTTCAATTCGTAAAATGCCTGCTGAATTCACAGCGTACGGTTACCAATGGAAAAAAGTCTAACCCGTTATATCTGGTCGCACACACGGCTCCAGCAGATATGGATTCTGCTGGTGGTCGCGGTTTCGATGATCCCTTATTTCCTGTCGTTCGACTTGCCGAAACAGATCGTCAACGGTCCGATTCAGGGAACGGGATTCGACGCGCCCGGTGCGACGCAAACGTTCATGCGCATCCAGTACGACATTCCCTATTTCGGCAAGGTGCTTTTCTTTGAGGGGCTGCAACTCACGCGCTTCCAGATGCTGATGGCGCTGAGTCTTGTGTTCCTTCTCCTCGTTGTCATAAATGGCCTCTTCAAGCTCTATATCAATACTTACAAGGGGCGACTTGGCGAGCGCATGTTGCGGCGCATTCGCTTCGAACTGATCGATAGGGTGCTGCGCTTTCCGCCTGCGCAGTTCAAGCGAGTGAAATCGGCCGAAATTGCGACCATGATCAAGGATGAGGTGGAGCCGATGGGCGGCTTCACCGGAGATGCGTTCGTCCAGCCCGCGCTTCTCGGTGGTCAGGCCATCACTGCCCTCGTCTTCATCATCATGCAGAACTTCTGGCTCGGCATGATTGCCGCGGGCATCGTCGCCGTGCAGGGCGTCGTCATCCCGCGCATGCGCAAGCGGCTGCTCGAGCTTGGCCGCCAACGTCAGCTGACGGCGCGCGAACTCTCAGGACGCGTTGGCGAAATCGTGGATGGCATTGGCACGATTCATGGCAATGACACATCGAATTTCGAGCGTGCGGATATCGCCGCTCGTCTCGGCCTGATCTTTTCGATCCGCTATGATCTTTATCAGTGGAAGTTCCTGGTCAAGTTTATCAACAATTTCCTCGCACAGGTTACACCCTTCCTGTTCTACTCCATTGGCGGCTTTTTGGCGCTGCAGGGTCGTCTCGATATCGGCCAGTTGGTCGCGGTAATCAACGCTTACAAGGATCTGCCCGGTCCGCTGAAGGAACTCATCGACTGGGATCAGGCCCGGCAAGATGTTCAGGTCAAGTATGCGCAGGTCGTGGAGCAGTTCAATGTGGACAGGCTGGTCGATCCGAAGATTCAGGCGCTTTCAACAGAGCCCGTCAGTCCGCTCGAACACTCGCTGCATGCCGTCAACCTGACGGTATCGGATGACACTGGCGCGCCTTTGCTTCGACACGTGTCACTTGAGATTATGCCCGGAGAGACCGTTGCGGTCGTCGGCAATAGCGGGAGCGGCGCCGAGGCCTTGGCCGAAGCCTATGGCCGACTTGTCTGGCCGGATCAGGGACGCATCACCATCGATGGGCGCGACATACTGGAGCTTCCGGAAGCAATCACTGGCCGGCGTATCGCCTATGCCGCGTCCGATACCTACTTCTTCCAGGGAACCTTGCGGGACAACCTTCTCTATGGCCTGAAACATGCGCCGCTGACTCCGGTGGAGTACGAAGGCAAACTCGCCGACCAGTACAAGTGGAACATCATCGAGGCGCGCAAGGCAGGCAATCCCGAGCTTGATGTCAACAGTGACTGGGTCGACTATGCTTCCGCCGGTGTGACCGGCCCCCACGACCTTTTCAATGTCTTGCGGCCGGTGCTCGATGCTGTCCTGATATCGCAGGACATTCTCGACATGGCCCTGCATTCCAATGTGAATACGGCGACCCATGACGACCTTACCAGCCGCATCGTCGAACTTCGTGCGGCCCTGCGCAACCGCCTGAAAAAGGAAGACCTCGACGATCTGGTCGTGCCGTTCAAGCTCGACGCCTATAATCCGCAGGCAACGGTCGGCGAGAACTTTTTGTTCGGATCGATGAAGCGTCCGATGATGACCAACCGCAAGCTGGCTGCGCATCCCTATTTCCGTGCCATTTTGCGTGAAAACGACCTGTTCAACGATCTTTATGCGATGGGCCTCGAGATTGCCGAAAACGCCGTCGAACTGTTCCAGGACTTGCCTCCCGATCATCCGTTCTTCCAACAACTCACTTTCATGACGGCGGATGATATTCCTGCCTATCAGCAGCTCCTGCAGAAACTCAAAGGGCGCGGTATTGATGCCGCGTCATCGGACGAGCGCACCAGCATTATCCGCCTGAGCTTCTCCTACATTGAGCCAAGACACCGCTTCGGTCTGTTGAACGACCAACTGATGGCCAAGATCGTCGAGGCGCGCGGCCGGTTCCACAGCAATATGCCTGACGACCTCAAGGCGGTCATCGAACGCTACGATCCCAATAAGTTTATTGCCTCGACCACGCTCCTGGACAATGTCCTCTTCGGCAGGGTGGGCCTTACCCAGGCGGACGGGACCGATCGAATACGCAGCATCCTGCGTGAGCTCTTCGACAGTCTCGGCCTGTTCGAAAGCGTGCTCTCCATCGGCATGGATTTTGATGTGGGTTCGGGCGGCAAGCGGCTCACGAATGTGCAGCGCCAGAAGCTCAATGTCGCCCGCGCCCTGTTGAAGCGTGCGGACTACGTGATTTTCAACCGCCCGCTTCCTGCACTCGACCAGCGCGTGCAGGATCAGATCACCCACAGGATCATGGAGGGCCTTCATAAGGAGGGGCGCCCGCCTGCGATCATCTGGGTTTTGTCGAATTCGGCGCTTGCAAACCTCTTTGACCGTGTCATCGTCTTCGATAAGGGCACGTTAGTCGAAGAGGGAACGCACGCGACTCTTCTTGAGAAAAACGGTATATTCAAAGAGCTGGTATCGTAGAATACCGCGGAGTTGGGAGGGCGAAGTGGAGTATTACAGAGGGGGCAGTGGACGTTCATGTTGCTGAAAGACGAAGTCGAAATGCTAAGGCGGGTGCCGCTCTTTTCGGGTGTTGCCCCCGCCAAACTCAAGCTTCTGGCCTTCACATCCGACCGTGTGAGCTACAAGGCCGGACAGACCCTGTTCCACCAGGGCGATCCAGCTGATGCTGCCTATGTCATCCTGACCGGGGCGGCCGATATTCTGTCGGAAACGCCGAGCGGCGAGATCAAAGTCGCCGAGATCGAGCATGATTCCATCGTCGGTGAAATCGCCATTCTGTGCGATGTATCGCGAACAGCAACGGTCCGAGCAAATTCGGCACTCGAGGCGCTGCGTATTAGCAAGGACCATTTCCTGAAGCTGTTGAGCGACTACCCGGAGATGACCATAGAAATCATGCGTGTTCTTGCCGATCGCCTCAGCCATACGACGACCGAACTCAGCGAGGCACGGAGCAGGCAAAAGCAGGCGGCAAAGTAGAACGATCTTTCAGGCCTGATCGATACCGTCTGCAGTAATTTCTCCATTTGCGAAATCGATCGTGAAATTGCGCGAGGGCAGGCCCGAGAGATAACGACCCATCATGCGAAACAGTCGTGCAAACTTGTCTTGCGCTTGGCCAGATTCCAGCGGCGTCTCCCCCGCAAAAAGTTCGATGAGATACCGGTAAATCCCGATACGATCGACGGAGATGCGATCGAGCGCCATTTCACTCCCGAGGCGCAGCCGATACCAGTCACCCAGCAATTCGTGAAATGTGATGGCGTCCAATTGTTCCAGAGCTATGCCTGACGCCTTTAATGCCACCTGCACCTGACCCATGGAAGCACCGCGGCCACGTTCGGCGTGGATCAGAACCGCGACCTCGTCTAGTGCGATCGGCTGATGATGATGGCCAAGGAAAGCGAGGTCTCCGAGATTGAGCTGCATCGCGATCCTTGCCAGATCCTTCGGCCATTCGCGCCGCAGATAGCGGTGCACGACGAGTTGGTCGACATGCTCGGAAATGAAAGCGCCATAGTCGGCCGCTTCGAGCACTTTCCCGACCTTCTTGCCCGTTACATCGATCTCTACCCGGTACTGCTCGATGAGCAACGGGTCGATTGGGGATCCGTCAATTTTGACCGTTTCGACCTTGAGGTCGCCACCGCCGACGGTCACCACCTTAAAGGCTGGCGGAAAGGCGACCAACGATGGCACGCCGATATTGATGAGAAAACCGTCTTGCCGTTCGGCGCGCGCCGTATCATTGACATGCAAATGGCCACTGAAGTGGAATTGGATACCTGCTTCAATAAGCGCGTCTGCGACGGCAGATGAAGGTGTGCGCTCGGTCGAACTGGTCCTACCGATTAATGCACGCTCATCCTCCGTCGTGCCGTCCAGCATGTCGAGGGTGGGGTAGTGTGAGAAGGCAAGCAGTTTCTTGCCTTCTCGCCTCGCCCTCTCCGCAATGTCCTTCATCCAACCGAGCACGAAAGCCTTGTGTTTGAGCATGGCATTCCAGCCGGCATTGGTGCTGTCGACGAACGCACCCGAGTCCCCATCCACGAATTCGCCATTGCGCGGCTCGAACACGTTCGCATCGATCATCAGCAGCCAAAGGCCCGGCAGCGGCTCGACAAGGTAGGATGCATCCATCAAGCGGTATTCGTTCTGACCGTCATCGGAGCGGACCGTGTAAAGCCGCGCCGTGGGATCGTCGCTGGCCCCGAATGGCGTTTCCCAGAGTATATCCGAAGTCCTTCGAAAAAATCCGAGACTGGGCAGTGCCTTCAGTCCGGCCGGATAGCCTGAACAATACATTTTATCCGTCGTCACCATGCCGTCGGCATCATCGTCGACAAATCCGCCATCGCTGGCGACAATGGTATAGGTCCCGTCCGCATTGAGCAGTCGCTTGGCATGGTGACGGCCGCTTGGGCCAAATATATCGTGATTGCCCGGGGTCGCGATGAAATTGAGCCCCTGATCAAGCGTGTACCGGTCAAGAAGCTTGCGCAGTGCGTCGATCGTCGCTGCCTGTCCATCATCGGAGTAATCGCCGAGGAGGACGACATGCCTGATACCGCGCGCGACCACGTCATCGAGCGCGGCGCGCAAGGCGTGGTAGCTCTCATTGAACACCCGGGTGGACCTTACCGTGTCTGTGAGCCGGCGTGCGGTCATCCGGCGTCCCGCAACGTCTATTCCGCTGAAATCATAGTCGCCATAGAGATCGTGAAAATGTGCGTCCGCGATGATTGCAATGGACGGAAATTGCGAAGAAGACATGAACGGGACATTCCGATGGAAAGATACGCAAACTTATACATTTGTATCGAGAATTGTCATGAAGCTTAAAAAGTGAATCACTATCCCTTATATACCTTGTGACGTGGGCGTTTATTGCGCCCTTCGCAAATAATTCGAAAGCTAACGCTCGCATATCGTATGCGGTTTGGCTACGATGCCCGGCAAAGCGGGGGATTGGGTGTAAAGATCGGAATGAACGACGAAGTGTTTCGGGTAAAATTCTGGGGGACGCGCGGCAGCGTCGCCGTATCGGGACCCGAGTTCGAACGATACGGTGGCAACACCGCATGTATTGAAGTTCAGTGTGGCAAGCGTAAGCTGATTTTCGACGCAGGATCAGGCGTGCGGCAGGCGGGCGAAGCGCTGACGCGCGAAGGCGCCGACCAACTCGACATCATTTTCACCCATTGCCATTACGACCACATCATCGGTCTTCCCTATTTTGCACCGCTCTATAATCCGATGATGAATGTGCGCCTCTGGTCCGGGCATCTTGCCGGGGTCATGTCCACACGCGAGATCGTCAAGCAATTCATGCGCCCACCTTGGTTTCCGGTTGAACCCGAAATCTGCAAGGCTTGCCTCGGATTTCGCGATTTCCGCTCGGGCGACGTATTGGAGCCGTTTGAAGGCGTGAGGATCGAGACAGGCAGTCTCAATCATCCGGGCGGATGCATCGGCTATCGCGTAGAATGGGCCGGGAAGGTGCTTGCACTGATCTATGATACGGAACATGAGGCCGTGAAGTTTGATCCTGCGGTCATGCAGCTCATCAGGAACGCCGACCTTGTCGTCTATGACTGCACCTATACGGAAGATGAGATGCCTCGGCGTTTCGGGTATGGACATTCTACATGGCAACATGGCGTCCTGCTCGCGGAGGCCGCGAACGTGACTAAGCTTGCACTTTTCCACCATGCACCATCGCGCACCGATGATGAGCTCGACACATTCGAGCGCTTGGCCAAAGAGCGCTTCGCAGGCGCCTTTGCTGCACGGGATTTCCAGGTCATTGAGCTTTGATCCTAAATGAACTCGCTTAGCGGAGCCCAACCTGCTTTCGGCTCCCCTGATACGACTGCAAAGAGCTTTTCTAGAAACTGCCACGCGGATTCGTCGTGGACGAGATGGTGGGCGAGAATTCCGATGGGTTCGTCTGTGCTGTCAAACCGTTGCTGAAGCTCCTTGACGATTGCTGCAACGAGTTCACCGTGATCGCGGCAGCCGCGGGTGCCATGCCAGTCCATCAGGTCGACATGGGTGTTGACCACTGGTATTAAAGCCGCTTGCGCGGTCTTGGCCGGACCGAAGACCGAGAGCGCATCAAAGCCAAGCGCTGGCAATTCCGCTATCAGGGACTGATCAATGCGGTTCCAAGGCGGTACCAGCGCGGGCACGAAACGCTCTGGAAACAGGGTTCTGATGCGTGAGATACCCTCCCCGAGCTGCCTGAGTACGGTGTCCTGGGGGCGATGCAGGCCAAGCTCCTGCTTTTTCGCGTCACTTGGCGCATGATTTTGATGCGACCAGCCGTGGACAACGACAGCTACGCCCCTTTCACCGGCCAATCGCTCTGCAAGAGACTTCTCGGCATAGGCTGGAATGACTGCAAGTGTCATAGGCACTTGGTGCCGGTTCCCGAGTTGAAGAAGCCGCTCCAATGCCGATGTGGGCTTGACGGCGTCGTCATCGCGCAGCCAGAACCGCGCACTGCGGCCTGTGACGGACCAGCGTTGCAGTTCCTCGCTTAGCGGCTGCCAGGCTGGATCAATCGTCATGCTGTCGTCCCAAATATTGCTGCAGAATTTGATCGAGCCGGTTCGATGCCATTTCGAGCGACCGCTCTTGCGTAATGAAGTGGCGCGCCGCCAAGCTCATTTTGGCCCGCCTCTGTTCATCCCCGAGCACCATCGCTATGGCATCGGCATAAGCCTTTGTATTGCCTGGCATGGTTAGAACGCCCGTCACGCCGTCTTTCACCACCTCGGGCACGCCAGCAATTGCCTGGGCCACCACCGGAAGTCCCGCCGCCTGTGCCTCCATATAGGCGATGCCGTAGGCCTCGCCTATACCGGGCCATACGTAGACGGATGATCGCCGAAGCACATTCCGGACGATTTCCGGGGGCTGCTCGCCGAGCCATTCGATGCGGTCGTTCTCAAACTTCGAAAAGAGCGTCCTCACCTCGGGCCCGGCCGGTCCGTCGCCGATAATCGTCAGCCTCCAGCGCTCGCCAGTGATCAGCGACAGGGCGTTCGCGAGGACCCTGTAGCTTTCGAGTTTGTCGCCGGATCGCATCATGGCGACCGTTACAAGCTGCCCCGGGTTCCTCTCCGCATTGGACGCCTTGAATGGCGTCGTATCGATGAACGGAAGCAGGCGCTCGAGCTGCGCTCCCGGAATTGCCGCGGCAAGGCCCCGTATGTCCCGCTCGGTAAAGCAGAGATTGACCGCGGCCTGCCGTACGGCATCGACCACGAGAGATTGTAGTGCCGCCCACCCGCTCGCGTTTCGGCGCTGTGAATAGGATGCCTCCGCGGTTACGTAAGGTATGTTCACTCTGGCGGCTATGGAAGGACCAATGAGATCGGGCGCCTTGTAGTATGGATGGTAGGAAAACCAGAGATCCGGCCTTGCCATCTCGGCCCAATGGCTGCAGAGGCGCTTTACCTCCTCGGTCGCGGAAGCCGAAATATCCTCGCGCGCTGCATCGTCAGGAGTCGCGGCGAAACTCCGCAGTTCTGAGGCCAATTCGATGCTGTGCCCTGCCTTTTCCAGCGCGGCAATCAATAACCGCGCCATCTGGCGGTCACCAGATGGGACAGGGTGGTTTGGCGATTTCAACGGGGCGTAGAACGCTATACGCATGAGCGATGAGATTGATTTCCTGCCGGCTGAAATGCCGATCATGCCATAGTGGAATTTGCACAGCACAATTTCCAGTGCGGTCCGAACCTTGCTAACGATATTTTGATGGTTGGCCAGCTCTAGAATAATGAAATAGCCATGGTTCTAGATCATGACGTCCATCTCGCCAAATAGTCGGGCTCCCCTCCCCTAACCTCGTCGAGGAAAATCAGGTGTTCATGAAAGCAACCGCCACGACCGCGCCGCCCGGCATTTCCGAACGAACCCTGCGCCGGACAAGGCTGATTTCCGGGCTGATCATGCTTGTCTTTGTGACGTTGCATCTCGCGAACCACGCCCTCAACCTGATTTCCCTTACCGCGGCCGAGGAGGGACGGCGGTGGTTCATTGCACTCTGGCGCAGCCCGCCTGGTACGGTCCTGCTCTATGGCGCCGTTATCGTTCACGTCGCGCTTGTCATGCGCTCGCTCTATCAGCACCGGACCTTGGTAATGCCGGTGCGCGAAGCGTTGCAGATTGTGCTTGGATTGCTCATTCCCCTGTTCATCATTGAACATGTGGCCGGGACACGCATCCGCTTCGAACTCGCGGGTATTGAGCCAAGCTATGAAACTGTCATTCGCGGCCTCTGGATCGATTCGCCCACCAACGGCCTGCGGCAAAGCATTGCCCTCATTATCATCTGGGCGCATGGCTGCATCGGTGTCCATTTCTGGCTACGCTACCGCTCCTGGTACAGCAAGGCGTCACCGTATCTGTTGACGGTCGCCATCCTCCTTCCCGTTCTCGCTCTGCTCGGATTTGCTGACACCGGGCGCGTACTTGAAAGCGAGCCAATTCAATCAAGCGTTGGTCGCAGTAGTGAGCCAGCGCCCGTTAGATATCTTCGCGAGGCGAAATTCGAAGAGGTCCAGACCACCGTCAAATTCGCGCTCTATGGTGCCTTCGCCGGCACGCTCCTAACTGTTATCGCCTTGCGCACCCGACGAAGCTGGAAAGAGCGGACCACCCAGATCGAAATCCGCTATCCTGGCGGCGAGACAGTGCGCGTTCCCCGCGGCTTCAGCGTTCTCGAAGCAAGCCGCCTTGGCGGGATTCCCCATTATGCCGTCTGCGGTGGCAAAGGTCGATGTTCGACCTGCCGCGTACAGGTCGTTGAAGGTCTGGCAAAGCTACCACCGCCGCAATCCAACGAACAGGCAACATTGGAGCGGATCGGCGCCGATCCGGGCGTACGCCTCGCCTGTCAATTGCATCCAATCGACGACGTCAGCGTTGTTCCGCTTCTGCAGCCGTCAAACGAAGCAATCCTTCCCGTGGGCAGCCAGCAGACCAATCCTGGGCGCGAGCAGGAGATTGCGATTCTCTTTTGCGATATACGCAGCTTCACCATGCTGACGGAGGAACGTCTTCCCTACGACATTGTCTTTCTTCTCAATCGCTATTTCGCCCTGGTCGGGCAAGCCATCGAGCGTTCTGGCGGCCGGCTCGACAAATTCATTGGCGACGGCGCGATGGCCTTGTTCGGCCTCAACGGTTCGCCGGAAGACGGGTGCCGCAACGCCTTGAAGGCGGCGGCCGCCATCACGCGGGAGATAGAACGGTTGAACGATGAACTCGCCGGCGAACTTTCAATGCCGCTACGCGTCGCGATCGGCGTTCATGCCGGCCCCGCCATCGTTGGTGCCATGGGTTACGGGATGGTCAAGAATCTTACGGCGATCGGCGACACCGTCAATGTCGCAAGTCGGCTTGAGACGATCGCCAAGGAACTCGACGCCACCATTGTCGTATCGGAACCGACGATCATTCTCGCAGGCTCTGACACCGAGGCGCTCGAAAGCCGGGAAATCACTATCAGGGGCCGCGCCGAGCCGCTCCGCGTCTATATTATTCCGCAGGAGATGGGGCTAAATTTTGCATGATGCAAACGCGACAGCATAGGCAGACAGGTTTTTATGATCGGTAAAAAGCCCTTTGGTCGGCGGTGGCGCAAACTCAGGGACGGCGTTGCAACTCGCATGTTCAATACGCGTCTTGGCCGCGACGTTCTGATCAATGGCATCGGATCACGCGTGCTCAGCATGACCGTTGATTGCGGCGACCACATCATGAGCTTTTCGCCTTCTGACTACATTGGCAGGAAAGTGTTTCGTAAGGGAAATTTCGACCGCGACCACGTGGATCGCCTGTTGGCAATTCTTCACGAAAGACAACTGCTGCGGACCGCGAGCACTTTGCTCGAACTTGGAGGCAATATCGGCACCCAGACCATCTATTTCGCTTTAAGTAAGGCGTTCCACCGCATCGTCAGCGTTGAACCGGATCCGCGCAACTTCGAACTTCTGTGCCTGAATATCGAGCAGAACAAGCTGGCTGATGCGGTGACCCCAATCAATTGTGCAGCGGGAGACAAGGAAGGTGAGATTGATTTTTTCCAGCACAGCGATAATCACGGCAAGAGCAGTGCGATGCGCCAGAGCAATAACGACCACCGCATCGTCGTTCCCGTAAAACCAGTCGATACAATCCTGAAGCAAGCGCATGCTCGGTTCGAGGAAATCGGCCTCGTATGGATGGATATCGAGGGATACGAACCACGAGCCTGCAGATCAATGGAGGTACTTCTCGCGCGCCGTATCCCACTCTACCTGGAGTTTTCACCAGCGTTCTACGGGCCTGTGAAGGCGGCTGAATTTGTCCTCTATCTTGCACGGTTTTACGACGATTGCCTGATCTTTCGCGAGCAGGGTTTCACGCTGGCAAAGGTCGCAGCCATCCCTGTTAATGAACCGCAGTTCGACTTGCTGCTATTCAATTCGGCGGTAGAGGAAGTAGCGGCCGACTGGAACGCTTGAACAAATTGGCATGGCCTCGAGTTGGGGATGGACGAGTTCAAGGCCACTGGCCACAAGGCCGCCGGGCTTCAACAAACCAGCTGCGAGTTGCGGCAACCAGGTGAGCGTAATCGCATCCTTGTCGTCATAACCAGTGCCGATATCGACATGGACCAGCGCAGCATCGACGCCGATGAAGGTTTGGGCGGTTTCGCGGATGTCGCCAAGCACCATGTTTTCCGGGTCGGGGGTCGAACTCTTGTGTGATCCCACCGCCCGATCGAATACGATGATGCGCTTGCTCGGAAACAATTCGCGCAGATGATCGAATGTTCGACCGTTGCCGAGCCCCAGTTCCAAGACCGGCCCCTCCATTTCGTCCACTCTACCGCGAATGTGGTTGAGGACGTCGCGCTGCGCGGTCACGCGGTGAATGAAGCTGTCGAGCCGGCTCATGAATGTCTCCGTCTATTATCTTACGCAAACAATTCCGCTTAACATGCTCATCGGGAGGGGTCGATCATTACCCATTTCGCAGGAAATCGCTCCTGATGTGGTTCATTTGCGGAATGCGAATCAATTTGCCAGAACCTTGTACATGAATTGGGGGAGCATGCGGGCGCCGCACCCGGAATTCCTTAAAAACTTTTCAACTTGGACGAGCACCTCCTGGTTTACGGTTCCCCAGTGCAGGTAGGTCTAACTATTTTGATTTAATAACTTGACTCTTTTTATCATATTAAACTATAGGTTGCTCGCGGCACATGAACTCGTCAGATGGATGCATTTGTCTAATATAAATGCAAAATCAAGAGTGTATGGTTGCTGTATTGAAATCATCTAGAGAAGTAGTGCGCCATGGGTAAACATAATTATTCCTGTGAGAGCAATGTTCTTGTTGATGTACTAATACAATACAAACCAAAAATGATGAAAATAGCTGACCGTGTTTTGCAATCGCAAGGCCAGTCAGAGGATGTATTTCAGGACGCCGTCGTCAAGGCCTGCACAATGCGCCCAGTCTGTATACAGTGTCCGGTCGGCTATGCCTGCCGCATGGTCTACAACCTCGCGCTCGATGCGGCTCGCAAAGGGAGTCGTGAAAAGCTCAATCGAGCCTCGTTCGACGGAGCTGATACGATCCCTGCTCCTTGTGTCAGCGCGCTCGACTGCCTTGTCGCCGGCGAGACGTTGCGCGAGGTGCTCAGTTCGTTGCAGGGTCTGCCGCAGCGCACACATGATGCCTTTGTCCGCCACCGTATCGAGGGAATTCCCCAGAAAGACATTGCGGCGGAACTCGGTGTCTCCCCGACCCTTGTAAACTTCATGATCAAGGATGCTCACCGAGCCTGTGAACGTACGCTCAATGCTGCGTAGACTTACTGCTGCTGCGGATCATCAACACCGCGAAGACGGGGCCGCCGAGCAGCGTTGCAACGAGACCCGTAGGGAGTTGCCACGGAAAATAGATGGTTCGTCCAACAAAATCTGCGGTTGCCATCAGCACGGCGCCAAACATTGCCGAACCAAGAATGTGGGCGGTCCCGCGCGGTAGCCCAAGCCGTTGCGCCAAGTGCGGCGCCATCAATCCAACGAAGCTCAAAGGACCAACCACCAAGGTGGCGATGGCTGTCAAGAGAGCCGAGAGGCCCAGGATCAGAGCACGAAAACGTTGGATATCGACACCGTGGGCATGAGCTGAGACATCGCCCAGCGTGAATTGCTGCAACGGACGCGCAAGCAGTATGGCCAAGGCGACACCGACCACTGCGAACACTGCTGAAATCCAGGCCAGCGTCGAGGTAACGCCATAGGTCGACCCCGCCATCCAGCTCAAAAGGAAAAGCGCGCGCGGATCACCGGAGGCAAGGATGACCGAAACGAGCGCTGTCAGCAAAGCGCCGAGTGACACACCAAAGAGTAGAAATTGGTTTCCGGCGTGCGATCGGCGGTTGACCGCAAAGAGGACCGCGAGGACCATTGCTGCACCGGAAAAGCCAGCAATCAGCCTGTGGCCATAGGTAGGTTGGGCGACTACGAAGAGCATGCAAAGCAGACCCAACGCCGTGCCAGCGCTCACGCCGAGCACCTCGGGACTGGCAAGGGCGTTGCCCGTCAGCCTTTGCAAAAGGCTTCCCGACAAGGCGAGCAGGACGCCGGCGGAGATTGCTGCAACAAGGCGCGGCACGCGCCAAGGCAGCAATGACCGAAGTACATCGCCGGTCTGGCTCGCCCATCCGGCATCGATGCCCCGGCCAACAAAGACGGCAACCAAAGCGACTGTAACAAGGAGCAGCGCGAGCCCCGCCAGTAAACTGCGCGGCCGCGCGGTTGCAACGATAAGCGCCCTTCCCTGCACCGCAATCGCGTTCGGCATGTTACGCCTCAGCATCAGGAGCAACAGCACCGGTGCACCGATCACTGCCGTCACCGCTCCTGTCGGCAGAGCAGTACCTGTTGCGGTGCTATAAAGTTGCACGAGCTGGTCGACGATGATCAAAAGTGCGGCCCCCGCAAGTGAAGCAGCGACCAGTCTGCTGGCGATGCGTCTTGCGCCCACCGCGCGAGCGATTGCAGGGGCAGCGAGACCAAGGAAACCGATAATCCCGACCGCGCTAACCGTGAAGGCCGTCAGCGCCACCGCTATGAAGAGTGCGCTGGCGCGAATGGTCTGCACCCTTACACCGAGAGCCTGGGCGGCATCGCCGAGCGTCAACACCTCAAGTTGTTTAAGCAGTATCAAAGCCAGAAGGGTGCAGCCGGCGATTTTCGGTGCAAGCGCCGCCAACTGGCGCCAGTCGTTCTGATTGAGCGATCCGCCGCCCCAAATGAAAAGACCTGCGAGATAATGATCGTTCATGAGCGTCAGCAATGTGACGATGGCCGTGCAATAGAGGCCTGTGACCATCCCCGTCAGGATCACGACCACCGGGCTGAACTTGAATTTCCACCCGACGGCAAAGACGATCCCCATGACCGCAAATCCGCCGAGTGCCGTCGAAATGTCCCGGTTCCAGCCGAGGATCGCTGGAAACCACAGCATGGCTGCACCGAGGGCAAGCTGGGCGCCTGCTTCCACGCCAAGCGTCGATGGCGAGGCAAGCGGATTGCGCAGCACATGTTGGAACAACATGCCCGAAAGCCCCAGCGCAAAACCGCAGACGCCTGCCATGACAAGACGCGGCAGCAGGCTGTAATGCGCGAGGATGGCGCGGCTGTTATCCGGCGATGGCGTCGAAATAAGACTAACGAGGCTAAGTCCCGTAAATGAGGGCCAAAGATTGATCGCGGCAATTCCAAGTGCGGCGAGCCAAAGGACGCCGATCCATAGCCATGGCTGTAACGCGTTACGTCTCATGTTGTAGCTTTAACCAGGAGGCGGGCGAGGCGCGTCATCGACGGCAGTGTGCCGAACATCAGCACGCTTTCCATGCGTCGCGCACGGCCCTTTTGCACAAATGGCATGCTCTGCCAGAGGGGGCTGCCGGGAAGAGCCGTCAAAACGTCCGCTGGAACCGGATCCATGTAGAACAACCAGTTCTCTCCAACTTCGAATAGGTCGGCCATGCCGGCGTCGCTGAAACCCCATTCGTTGGCGGGCCGAGTCCAGGCGTTTTCGAGACCAAGACGGTCCAAGACGTCCTGAAAATTGCCGCCCGGTCCATAAAAGCGAATGTTGCGCGGATCAATGAAGGTCATGACGGCAAGCTTGCCAAGCTGCTGCGCCTGTCCTTTTGCGGCTTCAAGTTCGTTTTCCGTACGCTCGACCAACGCTTCGGCTTCCACCGATCGGCCTAGCAGCCTACCGAGTTCAAGTGTCGCGGCAACGATATTGGGATATGGTGACGTTCCGAGTGCATGAATGGGAAAGGATTTCACCGGCGCGATCAATTCGAGCTGCGGCCGGACCCATTCGAGATAGGGTGTCGACAGAATGAGATCGGGCTTCAGGAGTTGCAGGAGCTCCATGTTGATCTCATGGGCCGAGCCCATGTTGGCGATCCCCAGCGGCAAGGGCGGTTCGACAGCCCAATCTGACCAACTGGGCGTGTCGATCAAACCTACGGGCGGTACGCCAATTTCGATCAATGTTTGTGCCAGACCATAGTCGAGACAAACGACACGCAGTGTTGATGCCGCACTCCTTAACGTTGTGAACGTAGGTGTGAGCGTCATCGAGCCCAGGAGAAATGCGCGTCGGGAGAGTGCGGTCATCGGACTAGAGAACGTAGCTGATCGGCGCTTGCGTTTGCGGGTGGGGGAAAATCCCCATGCGTACCCCGTAAATGGCGTCGAGGCGGTCGGCGGTAATCAAGGCCTCGGTTTCGTCATGCGCCACGAGCCGGCCGCCGGCAAGGGCGATCAGCCGGTCGCAATAGCGTGCCGCCATGTTGATATCATGAAGGACAATGAGAACAGTCTTGTTGTGCTCATGCGCCAGCATCCGGATGAGTTCCATCACTTCGATCTGGTGGCTGATATCAAGCGCCGATATCGGCTCATCCAGCAAGAGGCATTCAGTATCCTGCGCGATCAGCATGGCAATAAAGGCACGCTGGCGCTCGCCGCCTGACAGCGTATCGACGACGCGATCCGCCATTTCGGTCATTGATGTCAACGCCAGCGCGTCAGCAACCTTGAGTCTGTCCGTGGCAGAAAATCGTCCCAACGCGCCGTGCCAGGGATAGCGACCGAGGGCGACCACCTCCCGGACGGTCATGCCGTCGGTATCGGGGGTTTGCTGCGGCAAATAGGCTACCCTGCGCGAGTAGTCCTTTGTCCGGAAGGAAGCCAAGTCCTTTCCTGCAAATTCAATCCGACCCGCCGTCGGCAACTGAAAACGCGCCATGATCTTCAGAAGCGTCGACTTTCCCGAACCATTGTGTCCCAGAATGCCGACAACTTCACCGCTTGGAACGTCCAGCGTTAACGGCTGCAAGAGGGCCCTGCCATCGACTTCGAAGCCAATGCCCTCAAGTGAGAAGGAAGTTCCAGCCATCGCTTGCATCCAATCAGAACTTCGCTGAGAGCGTGGCCTTGATGGCACGCCCCTCGCCGTAGATGCACATCGGATTACCGACATCGTCGCTGGCACAGGTTGAATAGTATTCCTTGTCAAAGAGGTTGCTTGCCTTGAGCGAGCCCTTCCAGCCGTTCTTTTCGTAGCTGATCAACGCGTCGACCAGCGTGTAACTGTCCACCTTGATAAGGTTGGCATTGTCGCCGTAGGTACTGCCGACATAGCGGACGCCCGAGCCAATGTTCAGCCCCTCCAGCGGTCCCGTTTCGAATGTGTATTTGGCCCAGAGCGCCGCCTGGTGCTCGGGCACTAGTGCCGGGCGATTGCCCACTTCACCGTCGACATTGCTCGAAGTGATCTCGGCATCGAGATAGGTATAGCTGCCGATAAGGCTGACGCCGTGGAACAGGTTGACAACGGATTCAAGCTCGAAGCCGCGGTGGCGCACTTCGCCGGTCTGAACCTGGAAAGTCGGATCTTCCGGATCGGGCGTCAGCACGTTGGACTTGGTGATCTCGAAGACCGACCCAGTGACCGTTCCCGGGAAATAATCCGGTTCATATTTGACACCGGCCTCGTACTGCTTGCCTTCCGAAGGCGCGAAAGTCTGGCCTGTTGAACTCTGGCCAATCACTGGGCTGAAAGATTCCGTATAGCTTATGTAGGGCGTCAGGCCATTATCGAAGAGGTAGCCGAGACCAGCCTTTCCGGTAAAGGCGTCGTCGTCCTGCGTATCAGTGACGTCGCTCAACCGGTCAAAATTCTTGTTCGTCACCCAGGATTGGCGACCGCCAAGCGTCAGGAGCCAATGATCGTCGACTTTCGTCTGGGTCTGGGCGTAAAGGCCCATCTGATCGACCGTCTGCTTGCGGTCGACGTATATCGCCGGCGATTCAATATCGAGATCGTAGATGGGGGCGTTGATGTCCAGAGTAGGTCCCGCATCATAGCCGTTCGCGCCGTCTACGGTCTGGCGCGTATAGTCGAGCCCCATCAACAGTGTGTTCTTGATGCGCGCGCTCTCGTAGTCATACTCGACGTTGTTGTCGACACTGAAGATCGTTGCCGTTTCATCAACGGTAAAAAGCGTCCGATTCATCGTCGTATCGTCGGCCATGCTTGAATAGTAGAGATGCCGGTAATCGGTATCCTGGGACGAGTAGCGAAGGTTCTGCCGCACTTTCCACGCTTCGTTGAAGCTATGTTCGAACAAATAGCCGATCGCTCCGTGATTGGCATCGAAATCGTTGAATCCGGGTTGGGCCGCGGTAAAGCTGCGCGAGAATTTGGGGAGATTCGGAAATGCGGGATTGGCAACCGGGAGGAAGCTGTTCGGCGTGAGGTTGTCCCACTGGTAGTTGGCAAGAATGGTCAGCGATGTGTCGGCGCTTGGCGACCAGGTAATGGCCGGGGCGATGTATACGCGATCATTCTGCGAAAAATCCGTCTCCAACGCGCCGTCGCGAAGGAGTCCCGTCAGGCGGTAACTCCATACCCCCTCCTTGTCGAGAGCTCCCCCGGCGTCGATCCCGACCTCATATGTATTGAATGAACCGTAGCCGGCGTAGGCGCTATAGAAAGGATCTGTGGTGGGCTTTTTCGTCACCAGGTTGACGAGGCCGGCAACGTCATTTTCCCCGTAGAGAACCGACGACGGACCCTTGAGAACTTCGACGCGCTCCATGCCATAAGGCTCCGACTTGAACCCGGAGAAGTCGATGGCTTTCTGCGGCAGGCCGTCGCGGAATACGGCATAAGTACCCACATCGAAGCCGCGGATCAGAAATTGGTCGAAGCGCTCGTCAACGCCCCAGGGGGATGCCGTCACGCCCGACGTGTAAGCGATTGCATCTTCGACGCGATCGCTAATGCGGTCATCCATCTGCTCGCGGGTGACAACGGATATCGACTGCGGTATTTCCCGTATTGGCGTATCGGTTTTTGAGCCAGTGAACGTGTTTTTCGCAATGTAGCCCTTGTCCGGGCCGACGGGGCTAGTGTCGCCATCAATGACGATCGTATTCAGCTGGATGTTGCCGGTGCCAGCTTCCTGCGCGATGGCGGAACCTGAGATCATCAAACCGACAATGGATATTGAGAGCAACTGACGCGTGCAGCGCTTACACCGCACTGAATTGACAGCCCACAAACCCGTCCTGCAACCTCGCATGTCCACCCCCGTAATACATTGACACTGCTTGAGAAATTATATGAGTTATGTACTCATGTTCAAACATGACTACATTTGTCATGTTAATGAAGTCAAGACGGGATCGCCAAAACGCAGAGTTTTTTCCTGCACCTTGTAGTTGAACCAAATGGTGTGGCGCAAATGCTACAACCGCGCCTGTTGAAGCGCCTGTTCAATATCGGCCCAGATCACGTCTGCATCCTCGAGGCCAACAGCAAAGCGAATGGTCTGCGGATTGACACCGAAGCGGACGAACGAGGTCATTCGATCCGCTATCTGCAGCGCCGCTTTGGCCGGTACGACCAGGGTCTCCGGGCCGCCCCAACTGACACCGAGCCGGATGTGACGGAGCGAATTGACGAATCGCGCGACGTCGATATCCGGATTGAGGTCGAAGGCGAAAAGGCCGGAAAAGCCCGTCAGCGTCTTTCTGCCGTGATGATCGGAAAATGCCGGATGCCGAACGAGCGCGATATCCGCATGCTGCTGCAGATGCTTTGCGAGTACCAGCCCGTTATGCTGGTGCTCCTTCAGGCGAACCTTCAGCGTGCGCATGCCGCGCAGGAGCAGCCATGCCTCAAATGGCGAGAGCTTGGCTCCGACATAGGGGTAGGTTGAACTGTTGATCCTGGCGATCAGATCACGCGGACCTACGACCACGCCCGCCACGGTATCGCTGTGGCCGCCGAGATATTTGGACGCAGCGTGAATGACGATATCGACGCCGTGCTGGATCGGCTTTTGAAAGAGCGGCGTCGCCCAGGAATTGTCGATGACTGTCGTCACGCCATATTCCTTCGCCATCGAAGCCAGCGCCTCGATATCCTGGAGCTCGAAAACCATCGAGGTCGGGTTTTCGAGATAGAGAAGTCTTGCGCCGGGCAGTGCCGCCCTCACCTCGTCATGGTTGGATGGATCGACGAAATCCACCGCCACACCAAAACGGGCGAGCAGCTTCACGAACAGGCGGTAAATGTCGTTATAGAGGTGCTGCACGGCAACGATCCGGTCCCCGGCTTCAACAAGGCTGAGGATCGTTGCCGTTATGGCCGCCGTGCCGCTAGAGAAGCCGCGCCCGTCTTCGGCGCCCTCAAGCCGCGCCGTCAATAGTTCGAATTCGCGTACGGTCGGATTATCGCCGCGCGAGTAGATGTAGTTGCGCGACCGGCCGGCAAAGACATCTTCCATCGCTTCATAGCTGTCGTAGGTAAACAGCGAGGTTTGGAAAATCGGCGGAGAAACCGCATTGAACGCTGCCTCGTCGACCGGCGAGAATAAATCGTCCGTCATGGCGAGATCGAATTCTTGGGGTGGCATGGTTTTGTTCATGATGCCCTCTCAGACACGGTTCGGTTGAAAACTGGAACTGGCAAGCGACCGCGGAGCTGGCGCTGAACCCCAACGAAAATGACCGTTGACAGGATTGTCGTAAGCGCCGGGGCAAGAAACAGGCTGGCGAGAACTCCATCAAAACCAAGAAGCCGCGGCAGGACAAGCAAGGGCGGCAAAAGCAGCAGTCCGTTTTGCGCCGCGCTGACGAAGGCTGCTAGACGCGCCCTCTCCTGCGCTTGCAGCAGGACAACGAGAATCTGCCGCAATCCGAAGAAGATGAAGGGAATGTGGGTGAAGACAATCGTGATCGCCGCAACATCGGCAATTTCGGCATCGTTTGTGAAGATCGCTCCGATCGGATAGCGCAAGATGACGGCGCTGATCCCGTAGATTACCGCAAAACCTGACGTAAGCTTCAGCAGGATATTGACGGCCGCCACAAAACGTTTGGGATTGCGCGCACCCCAGGCGAAGCTCAATACCGCCTGACCACCAAGCGATAGTCCGATGACGGGCAGCATACCAAGGGTCAGAATTCGCATGGCGATGCCGATACCCGCAATACCGATGTCGCCTCGATAAAGACCGGCAAAGGCAAACAAAACCGCGAAGCTAATGCTGCTCAGCATGCTCGTCACGGTTGTCGGCAGGCCGATCATCAGCACTGGTTTGAGCACGGCAACGCGGATTGCGGCAAATCGCGCGGCGAGATGCAGCGTGCCAAGCCGCCTGTGGAAATAGATGAAGTAGGCGGCAAGCGCTGCCATTTGCGAGAGCATCGTCGCAACCGCAGCACCGGCCAGGCCGAAGCCGAACCAGAAAATCATAATGGGGTCGAGGATGATGTTGAGTGCGAAGCAACCGATCAGCGTCCACATGCTGAACCGCGTATTTCCCTCCGATATCGCGATGAAGTCCGAAAGGATTTGCAGCATTGTCAGCGTCACCGAGAACGCCACGATCGACAGATAGTGTTCGGCGAGCGGCAGGACGACCTCGCTGGCGCCAAACAGGACGAGCAATTCGCGTTTGAACAGGAGAATTCCGCCCGTCATGACAAGGCCGAGCGGTATCGCCAGAACGACGAAGGTCGAAGCTATGACATTGGCTCGCTCAGGTTGACCTGAGCCGAGTGCGCGGCCAACGGCGGTGGCGACGCCGACGCCGAGACCCTCCCCTATCGCGCCAATCATCATCAGGATCGGAAGAACGACTGTAATTGCCGCGATTTCCTGGCTGCCGATCATGCCGACGAAGACCATGTTGATCGTATGATGCACCGCATTGATCGAAAGACCCGCGACGGCCGGCAGACCAAGGCGGAAGATCAAACGAGCCAACGCGGGATCGTTGAGGTCTTCGGGGGCAAAATAAGCCCGCTTCGATTTCATGCTCATGCGGCGGGCACCCAAAGGTGATCGCCAAAAAAGCGTTCGCGCGCCAGCATCACCAGCATCGCCCGCTTGTGCGGAAAATCGAAATGCTTGACCTTGGCGAAACCGGAGCGGTCGAGATTGCGGATTTGCTGTTCGTGGCTTGCGCGCGGTTCACCGACGATGCGCTGCGTGCGCGGATCGTCGAGAAAGATGAAATGCATCAGTGACGGGAGCCATGCCTTGAGCCACTGCTTGCCCCGATAGGCCGGTTCGCCGACTGCCACATGCCAGCCGCGATCGTAATCCTCAGCGTCGTAATAGGGTCCAAGGCGGTTCTCCTTGGCCCAGTAGACTTCGAAATAGCCGAAGGGCACACCGTTGAAGCAACCGATCAGCGCCAGCGTGTGCGGATCTGCAAGACGTTCCCTGAGGATACTGCGGTGCTTCTCGCGATCGCCGCCGTCCTCCCAAATTACGTTGACCTGCTCGTCGTTCATCCAACGATGAAAATATTCAAGGTCCGACTCTGGATCGGCGGCGCGAAAAGAAAGGGTTTCCCCAAGCCATGGAATGAACCTCTCGTAAACAACGCCGGTCGGCTTTGCGGCGCGCTTCGGATGGTATTGACCATTGCTCATGACATGAAGCTGCGGATGAGGGTAGGCGGGCTGCTTGATCCATGCAAAAGGCCATTGCCAGAAGGTCCTGGGATCAACCATCACACAGCCGTCCACGAGCGACCCAAGGGGAAAATCGGATGAAGGAACGTTGTCAATTTCGATGGCGCAAAAGTCTCGTGACTGCGCAGTCAGGAATTCGATTGCCGCCGAGGCGAGCGGTATCACTTCAGCTGTTGGAATGTAGGGCAGGCGCAGTCGTGAATGGCGGGGCGTAACTGCGTCGACGGAAATGCCAAACCTGTCCGTTTGCGTCGCAATCTCCAGTCGGCCCGCTTGTTTTTGCGCACCGTCTCTCAAGTATGGAGCACCGGAGGCGGGCAAGCTTACGATGTGACTTTGGGCAAGAGTGGACATGAGCGTCATTTAAAGGGCTCCGCAGCTTGAGCGCTGGACACGGTTTTGAAGGTTTTGCTGAAGAGACGGATTATGCCCGCATCGATTTAGAAGAACTTTTGAAAAAATTTTCTCTGCTTTCGCTTAAATCGTCGCGTGACGCTTCCGTCTCTTGGGCATGTTGTCTTGTTTCAAGGAGCCTTCAAATGTGCGCCCCAGAGATTTTGCCAAAGAGTTGGAGTGTCGTTCGCGACACGGAAGATCGCTATTCGGTGTGGCCCGATGACAAGGCCGTGCCGGTCGGCTGGACGAAAGAGCCAATCAGCGGCACCCGAGATGCCTGTCTTCAGATGATCAGGGAAATCTGGAGCGATCCACGGCCCCTTGCGCTGCGCCGTGCCATGGCCTGAACCCCACCTTTTGATGTCAACTAGGATCAGCCAAACCATGAACCAGCAATTCTCGCTTGCCGCAGGGAATGATTCCGGCGCTCTTCAGGGCACGGAAAGCTTTCCGCTGACTTTGGCACAAAAGCGCATCTGGTCTCTCGAGCAGATCGGCAACAGCACGGTTTTTCCGCTGCAGGTGCTCTCGTTACATTGGACCGTGGCGGTTACGCCCGATGTTTTGCAGCAGGCATTCTTACAACTCGTGGAACGCCGTGTTGCCTTGCGTACCCGCTTCCAGCGCTTTGCAGGGGGGCGAATCGAGCAATATTCAATCGTTGGCGGTACACCTTCGATCGAAATGCTCGGAAGCGACAGCCATCCGTTGACCGCTGCCGAAGCCAACGAGCAGCGGCACGAGTTCGTTTCCCGCCCGTTTGATCTACTCAAGGATATTTCGAGCCGTTGTCAGCTGATCGTCACCGGTGCCGGCGTGATCTGGACCGTCGTCGTGCATCCGATCACCTGCGACGCGGCCGGGCTTGCCGGGCTGCAGCGAGAGCTGATTGCCCTTGTGGAAGGCAGGCCGCTTGTCAACGGTGACGACGAGAGCTTGCAGCGCGGGGGGCGCGAGGAAGCGTTTCTTGAAAGCGACGTCTTTAGTCAATCGCTCGACTATTGGCTTGGCCTGATTGGTGCCGAATATAACGCAACGACATTGCCGACACGTTTCAATTCTAGTGGTTTCGCGGGAGCAAGGCGCTGCCATGTGCGGTTTCAGCTCGAAGCCTCGCTTTGGGCCGCGGTCAGGCGACATGCCGAGGCGCATGGCCTTGCCCCACGAAGCCTCCTGTCCGGCGCATTTGCTGCACTCCTTGCCCGCTATAGCGGCACCTACAATTTGCAGTTCGGATTGCTGCATGAGCGAGGCAACGCAGGTGCAAACGGTGCCGCGATTTGCCGTGGCGAACAAATTGTGCCGCTGAAGCTTGAACTGACGTCGGCTGCAAGACTTCTCGATCTTGCCCGGGCTGTGGCCAGCGCCGAGGCGGCAGGCACAGACAATCTCATCCCGTATGAGCGGCTGATCGCCGAGATTCAGACGCACAAGGAACGCGAGCAGGATGCCATCGTAAAATCGCTGTTTGAATTCCGTCCTGCCCGTGCACAATCGGACCACCTTGCGCACGCGCTTGATGAACTTGCACCACGATCCGACGTGGAGCTGGCGCTGGTTATCACACCCAACCGGTCAGGCGGACTCGACGCGCTTATTGATTGTGCCGACGATATCTACGAACCGGCTATGATCGAACGTGCCGGGGTGCATTTTGGGCGGGTGCTAGAACAGGCGGTCAAAAACAACCGGGGGCGTGTCAAGGACATCGAACTCGTTTCGGAAGATGAACGCGACCTTCTCTCCGCACCCTATGAAGACAACGAGATCAACGACGACCGTCCCGTACATGAACATATCGCGGCGCATGCGCTGCGGACGCCCGACAAGACGGCGATAATCTATGCAGACGAGATGTGGAGCCATGGCCGCCTCGACCAGAGCGCCAATCGGCTGGCCCACCGGCTGGTTAAGCTCGGCGTCGGCGCCGAAGTCAGCGTCGCTATTGCGGTGAAGCGGTCGCCGGAGGCGATCGTCGGCATTCTGGCAACCCTCAAGGCTGGTGGCGCCTACATTCCCGTCGAGCCCGACCATCCGACGACGCGCAACCACCATATTCTGCGCGACGGCGGGGTGAAGGTCATCCTCACGAACAGCTGGCTCTTCGACCGCATTCCCGAAGGCTTGGATGCGACTGTTCTAGAGCTCGACAAGCTCGACCTTTCCGAAGAAAGGGATACAGCGCCCAGCGTCCGTGTTCACAAGGACCAGCTGGCGTATATCATGTATACGTCGGGCTCCACTGGCCTTCCGAAGGGTGTCGCGGTCGAGCACGGCCCGCTGACCCATCACATGCAGAACACCTCGCGCGTTTATGGCATGAGCGAGAATTCGCGCGAATTGCCCTTCCTTCCCTTCAGTTCGGACGGAGGGCACGAGCGGTGGATGAACCCGCTGATGGAGGGCGGCAGCATCATCCTTCCCGACCAGCCGCTGTGGACGCCGGAAGAGACGCTGACCGCCATGCGCAAGCACGGCGCCAATAACGCCAGCATTCCCACCACCTACCTGCAGCAGCTCGCCGAATGGGCCGACCTTAACGACAGCGCCCCGCCGATGCGCCTCTATTCCTTCGGCGGCGAAGGCCTCGCCCAGCAGACATTCGACCTGCTTTCAACGGCACTGAAGTCGGATTGGCTGATCAATGGCTACGGTCCGACCGAGACGATCATGACGCCAATGGTCTGGAAGGTGAAAGCGGGGCAGAAATTCGAAGGAACCTATGCTCCGATCGGCCGCGCCGTCGGCAATCGCCGCGTCTATGTGCTCGATCCCGATCTCAATCCCTGTCCGATCGGGGTGACTGGGGAACTCTACATTGGTGGCGAAGGCATGGCGCGCGGCTATATCGGCAAGCCCGATACGACCGCTGACCGGTTTATTCCGGACCCGTTCTCCAAGGAAGGCGGGCGGCTTTACCGCTCCGGTGACCTTGGCCGGTGGCGCGAGGACGGCACCGTTGAGTTTGTCGGCCGCGTCGATCACCAGGTCAAGCTGCGCGGTTACCGCATCGAGCTCGGCGAAATCGAAGCGGCTCTGTTGCAGCAGAAGGGTGTTGGCGAGGCCCTTGTCGTCCTGCGCGATGATGAGGCTACGGGGCAAAAGATGCTCGTCGCTTACGCCGTACCGAAGCAGGGATATCAGCTCGACGTAGCGACAATCCACGCCGCACTCGAACGGGCTTTGCCGGCCTACATGGTTCCATCGGCGATCGTTCCCTTGAAAAGCTTGCCGATCAACCCCAACAGCAAGCTCGATCGTTTCGCCTTGCCGACCCCAACGCCCATGAAACGTACGATCATTGAGCCAGAAAACGCCAGTGAGGCGGAAGTGCTGGCGATCTGGCAGCAGATTCTCAATCTTGGCGAGATCAGCGTTGACGACAATTTCTTTGCAATCGGCGGCAATTCGCTGGGCGCGATCCGCATCCTCTCGGCGCTGCGCCAGCAAAAGCCGCAAAACCGCACGACCATTGCAGATCTCTTCAACAACCCGACCGTGCGCAGTTTTGCCAAGGTCATCGAAGCGGGCAACGAACAGGCCGGCAGCGAAGTCATCGTGCTGCGGGCCTCGGGCACCAAGCCTATGCTCTATTGCTTCCCCGGCCTGCTTGTGAGCACGCGCGAGTATGTCAAGCTCGTCGATTATCTCGGGGTCGACCAGCCGGCGACCGGTTTCATCTGTTACTCCCTCTCCGAGCAGAAGCAGATCGGCGCATCTGTCGATGAGATCATCGAGGGTTATGTCGATTACATCCGCAGCCACAGCAAGGGTCAGCCTTGCTATTTCCTTGGCTGGTCCTGGGGCGGGCTGCTTGCCTACGAGGCGGCGCGCCGCCTTGGCGACGAGATTGATCTGCGCTTGATCACCATGGTTGACGTCTGTGATCTTGGTACGGAATTCGCCATCGGCGCGGCGTCGCGCTTTAAACCCGGCGAACGGGACAAGTTGCACGCCATGGTTCAGGAATGGCTGTCACGTACGGCCATGCGCGCCGAATGGGACCGCCTGCTCCGGGTGATGGACAAGGATACCTATGACCAGTTTCTGCGCTTCGTCGGCGACGAAAAGGAAGAACTTCCGACCGATGGGCCCGACATCAGCAGCCGCGAACACACATTCTGGATCCTCATCGACAACGCGCTGATTTTCAGGCGCCATCAATTGCAGCCACACGACGTGCCGATCCACTCATGGGCCGCCGACGACAGTCTAAACCGCGGTCTCAATCTCATCGACTGGCGCCGCTACTCGCCGCGCGCAAATCCAGCGGAGATCATTTCGGGCACCAACCATCTGCATGTGATCGGTTCGCAGGCATTTCATAGTCGGTTGGCGCACCGCCTGGAGGAAGCGCTCTGACATTTGTGAGTGGTACAGCGACCCACGGAAAGGAATTCTGATGACCGCAATATTTGCAAGCAATAACCGCACAACCCATGCCGGCGAGGTTCTCGATCTGGCGGGCATCGGTATTGGACCATCGAACCTCAGTCTCGCATCACTTCTCGACAGCATTACGAACGTCCGGGCCCGCTTCTATGAGAGCCGCCCGCAATTCGATTGGCATCCGGGCATGATGTTGCCCGATGTCGAGCTCCAGTCGTCCTATCTGAAAGACCTGGTCACGCCGGTCATGCCGACGAGTCGCTGGTCCTTCATTGCCTATCTTGTGGCACAGAAGCGGCTCTACGCGTTCTTGAATGCCCAGTATGAGGCGGTGCCTCGCCGGGAATTCGCGCAATATCTTGCATGGGTAGCAAGCCAGCTAAAGAGCCTTTCTTTCGATAGCACGGTACGTGAGGTAGATCTTGAGAAGGATCGGTTCATTCTTCGTTTCGACCACGGCGCCGCGACGGCGAAGAACATCGTGGTCGGTACCGGAATGACACCCTTTGTACCCTCTTGGGCCGTGTCGTTCCTCGGCGATCGATGCTTCCATAATTCCGAGGCCAGATGGCGCCTCCCCGCTCTCAATGCTCCCCGCATCGCAGTCATTGGCGGTGGACAAAGCGGCGGCGAGGTGGTGGAAGCCCTCCTCAATTCGAAATCGACACTTAAGGAGTTGAATTGGTTCAGCCGCCGGCACAATTTCGAGCCAATCAACGATACGGCTTTTTCCAACCAGGTGTTTTCGCCGGAATATGTCTACGCTTACCTCAATCTCAACAGCGACCAGAAACTTGAAGCGTTAAAGGCATCGATCCTGACCAGCGATGGATTGTCGATATCTACGATCAACTCCATATATCGCCGGCTCTACAGCCTGCGCTATCTTGAGAACCATACGATCGATGCGAAGCTTTCACCCAACCGCGACGTCATTCAGGTCGAGACCGACAAGGACGGCTATCGCCTGATTGTCCGCAACCGTTTCGATGGTGGGGTCGAGGTGGTCCATGCGGACGCCATTGTGCTTGCGACCGGCTATCAATTCAGGCTGCCGGACGCGTTTGCGAAACTCCAGGATCGCATTCAGCTTGATCGGAATAACCGTCCGGTGCTTGGGGACGATTATTGCCTGAACTGGAATGGACCAAAGCAGAACAGAATCTTTGCGCAAAATGCCGGCCGCTACAGCCATGGAATTGCCGATTCCCAATTAAGTCTCATGGCATGGCGCAGCGCCCACATCATCAATGCGCTGCTTGAAACCGATCATTTCGATCTCGAACCGCATGACTATCAGGTGAACTGGCTGTCGATGGGCCATGATGCCGTGGGACTCTCGGTGGCCGTCGATTACTGAAAATCGTCCGGATCAGGCATTACATGCTGGCGAAACAGCAACTTTGCCTGATCCGTCGCGACAGAGACTGCAACGAGGTGGCCCCTCGGTGCCAAGAACAGCCGATGTTGACACGGGGTCGCATGAATGACGTCATCGTCGACGCGGATTTCCTGGGTTTCAGGATCGAGGCGGACAGTGATCTGATCAAGCGCTTGACCCAGACCTATGCCCTTCGCTTTTAGGTAACTCTCCTTCAAGACCCAGAACGCGAGTAGTGCGGACTGGTGCGCTTCACCTCGAAGCCTCGACAAATACGACAGTTCGGCGCTTGAGCAAATCATCGAGGCTGCGGTCGCCTGGATCGTCGCTGACAGCGATTCGGCATCTATCCCTACGGTCTGGCATTTGCTGCCGATCGCAAGAACGACCAGCCCCTGCGCATTTGAAAGGTTGAAGATGACGCTTTCTTGACCGCCGACAAGGGTCGGCTTGCCGTTCACGCCGGTGGTAAAGACAAGTTCATCCGCTGGTGTTCCCGTATAGGCCGAAAGGACGCTGCGTTGCAGGCACCGGCCAGCCACGAAGCTCACCGCATCGCGCTCAAATCGAAAGGCCTCGGCGCGGTTCCGCTCATCCTGCGCGAGGCAGGACAGTGCCTTGCGCCAATTCATATGGCTGTCATAGGCCCACCACCAGATGTCGATGCTGGCCGCGTCCGTATTGATCGGGATCGCTCGGGGCAGTCCTTCCAAAGGCTCGCACGGCAGCATCAGAGCACCAGCGCTCATCCTGTCTGCGATTTGCGGATGGCGAAGGCGTGCTGGATGGCGCGATTGACGGCGACGGGAAGCAGCGACATGTGGTTTTCGCCGGGGTGAATTTCGAAGGTGACCCGGAGCGGCCGCTCTGGCAAACCGTTCAGGCGATCGCGCAATTCCATTGCAAGCACATCATTGAGGGTGACCTTTTTTTGGGCTAGACGCTCCGCCTCATCCGCCGCGCCAATCTGGAAGGGCGCCAGTTTGTCGGTCTCATACTCACCGCACGAGAGAAACAATGCGGCATTCGCATTCGTGGCGGGCGATGTCGCAAAACCCGGATAGTATTGCTCGATCACACGGTCCTCCCAATAGATCGACGGGCTTGCCGCGATCCATGTCGTAAACGCTGTCGGCCGGGTGAAGAGCGTATAGAGCACAAAAAGACCGCCGAACGAATGGCCGAACAGCGCCTGGCGGGCGCGATCGATTGGCAATGCCGCCTCGATCATCGGTTTGATCTGGTCCTCGATGAAACTGATGAACTCCTCCGCCCCGCCTGTTTTCACGGATGGGCTGCTCTCGAAGAAGGGCGGATAGGTCTTTCCGGGTGGCAGGCCAAGATCCCAGGAGCGGCGCAAGGGATCATACGCTGCGTCAACCGGATAACCGATCGTCACGATCACACCAGGTGCGACATTGGTTCCGCTCGGGTAATTTGACTGGGCTCGAATGACGTCCACCGCGGTCCCGATTACTGCATTGCCGTCAGTCATGTATATGACCGGCCAGCCTGCCGCCGGCGCTTCGCCATCAGGTTGGTGGATGAAGACCCGGTAGGTCGCTCCGTTCTGCGCTGACACGATATCGCGGAAAGTGGTCCCGCCAATCGGCGCAGCATTGCTGTTTGGAAATCCTGTCATGATCCATGGGGTTAATAAACATGATAATATCAGTCAATATTTATTTCGCTGCGGCTCTCGAACGAAAAAACCGAACTTGGTTTCACTTGTGCACCGTCGGCAAAGTCGCTCACGTGATACTGAGCAACGAGGCGAAGGTGCGAGCGGGGCAAGTATGTGCGACCCGGATCGCCGACGAGGACCTCGATGCCCGCGTCGGCGCAACGGCGGAGAAACTCGGTGACCTTTCGGGCAAGGAGTTCGTTGTAAAAAAGGTCACCTATAGCAATCAGATCAACCCGAGGTGGATCGCCGATTGTAAGGTCGGCAAGGATCGTTTTGACGCGTACACCGTTAATGCGTGCGTTGAGCTTCGTGGCGGCGATCGCGTTTGCATCGGTGTCAGCGGCAATTACCTCGCTTGCGCCAGCCTTTGCAGCGGCGATGCCGACAACGCCGGAGCCTGAACCGAGATCGAGAACGCGCATACCCCTCACGGTTTCCGGTTGGTCGAGGATGTGACGGGCAAGAACAGCCCCGCCAGCCCAATGATACGCCCAATAGGGTGGATTATCGTGCTCAGGATCGACAATCCGCCATAGGCCGCTTCCAGGATGCGCTTTGTAAAGGCTCAGTTCGGGAATGTGTGGGACCGGACGGACCTGCATATTCGCTGTAATGAATGATTTTACGTCCGTGCCGACGCTTGATTTGTTGGAGTGCAAATTCGGGTATCCTTGATCAGGATCGGCAGGTCATGGTCTGATGGATGGGGACCTGAACATGAGAGACCTTTAAGTCGCGTCATTTCTTGTTGCGGTCGTCAAACATCTTCTTGGTATCCGCCATCTGATCATCCGCAAGCCGGTCGACGCCGCTGCGCAAGAGCAATGACAGGTCGCCGTCCAACCTTTGTTTAAATCGCCCAGTGGAAGGCAACCGACGCGGCGGCGTAATCGCATTAATGGAACAGTTTGTATCCATCGAAGCGATGGCCGCGTAGGCCGGGCCAAGCGTCGCAACGTAGCGAGGCAGCGCATGCGCAAGGTCTGACTCTTGCCGTGCCACGTTGATTTTCATTTTCCCGACGATGCTCGAATAACGGGCGGAAGCCAGAAGCTGGATCGCCCGGTCGAGGGCGAACTTTGCATCTAAATAATCCTGGACTCCGAGCGCATAGGCGCCCATCGCCCGACCGCATGTTTCGCCATTAGTCGCCGGGTCGACATCAGCCCGTTGCGCAAGAGCAGGCACCGCGCCGAGCTTTATCGCGGCGACGAAACTTCCAAGAATGCACCATTTGCGCATGCCAGTCTCTTCCCATTATGGCGCCCATTCTGCCTTGCACTAAGCAAATCGCACCCGCGAGCGCTCGCGCAGTTTTTCGGCCTCCACGTCCCGGTCACGTGCCGGAGCGTGGGTATGGAGCGAGGAAAGCAGGCGACGGGCGGCCGCCGAAACCTCTGCCACGGCACGGTCAAACGCTTCGGCATTCGCCTGGGACGGTTTGTTAAACCCTGAAAGCTTACGGACGAATTGCAGCGCGGACGCATCGATTTCGTCCTGCGTTGCCGGGGGTTCGAAATTGAAGAGTGTCTTGATGTTGCGGCACATGGCTGTCTTCCTGTTCTGACAACAAAAGATAAGTCGGCCTAACCGAACCAGATACCACAAATGGCGGCGAAGTGGAATCGAAGCGTGGTTGTCGGTATAACGCTAGGACGATTGTGCCGGTCGAAGAAACCGCTCAAGCCGCACCACTCCAGTGCCGCCATTGAACAAACGCATCTCCGAGGAAATACGGCCCGAAGGTCCAGACGCCCGCCCAGAGGAGGCCGCCCAGCGCATTGGCAATGAAAAAGCGCTCGAAATGCATTCCTACGGAGCCCGCGATAAGGCCGTTCAATTGCCTGAGCACGACGACGAAGCGCGCTCCAAAAACAATGATCGGACCACGCTTCGCAAAGAGTTCCTCCAATGTCCGTTGCCGCTCCGGCGTCAGGCGGACGATCCAGCCGTATCGGTGAAGTAACGGACGCCCACCGAAATGTCCAATGGCGTAGCCCGTGCTATCACCAATGACGGCTGCAACCCATACGGCCAGGAAGAGTTCCATGATGGCAAAATCGCCGTGAGTTGCGAGGAGCGCTGCCGCTACAAGCCCACTTTCTCCGGGCAGCGGGGCGCCCAGCGATTCCAGATAGACGACGACGAAGATGGCGTAGAGGCCATACTGACGTATGTACGGCTCGATGAACGATGTTCCATCGGTAAGCAATTGCAAGAGGGTTGCATCCTGTTCGGCATCTTTCAGCAGGTCACCCTAGCCATTCGCGATGCGAATGGAAAGATTGTCGAACCTGCGGTGATCGCCTATTTGTGCAGCATTCCGGCCTGCGATGATCCGGTTAGTACCACACCGGGTTTATCGACCGGAGGAGCGAATTCCGGCTCGCTTAGTTCATTGATGCAGGGCGTACTGACCTTCGCATTGGGATTGCTGAGGAAGTCGGCGACGACCTCGCCACCGCACTCGGTCGTATCAAGCACATCGTGACCGACGCCGCGGAACAGTACCAATTGACTGTGACCCGTTGCCATGACGACACGCTCGGCCCAACTGGTTGGCGTTGCGGGATCGTAGTCGCCGGCTAGCAGCAGAACCGGCACCCTGTTCTGTGCCAGGGACTTGTGGACCCGCGCCGGCTTGGGCTTAGGCCACAGGGGGCATGCCCAGCTATAGAAATTGTTCTGCGCCCAGCGGTCCAACAGCGGGAAGGCAGTCAGGGACGCCGCAGACGCGACGCCGTCATTGCAAACAATCGAAAGGTGCATCCCATCGGCGAACGCGTCGTCGCCATCCTGAAGACCATCGAGGCCAATCGCCTCGGCAAGTGGACCATAGTCCTGATCGGCAGTCCGCTTGATCAAATCGGGCAGGAGTTCAATCGAGTCGCGATTGTAAAACTGGCCGAAGAGGACCTCCAGAAAGTCATTGCCCGACACGCGCGTGAAAGAAGTCGGTTCACCCTCGGCCCTGAGGCGAAGAAGCACGGGCTGGGCGTCGAGTTGTTCGACAATCTCGCTGATCATCGTTTTGAGGCTCGACGTGCATTCGCGGCGCATGCCGCAATCTTTCTCGAGTTTCTTCAGGACTCCGTCGAAATTAGCAGCGTCTTGACTGACGTAGTCGACGTCGAGCGGTAGTGTGGAATCGAGGACGACTGCGACGAGGTTCTCGGGATTGTCTTCGAGCACCTGCAGGGCAAGCTTCGTCCCGTAGGAAATGCCGAAGACCACCCACCTGTCGATATTGAGAGCGATGCGCAGATCGTGAATGTCGGCTGCATTCTCGGAGGTATTATAGGCGGTCAGATCAATATGTTTGCTGATAAGGGCGTCACGGCAGGCCTTGACCTCATTCTGTTGTGCCCGGTCGAAATCGATAAATTCCTCGGGGCGGGACACTATGCCAGCCCAGACCTTTGCACTGTACTGCGCCGCGCAGCTCAATGACGGCTTCGACAGACCGACACCGCGCTGGTCGACTACGACGAGGCGCCGCCCGCGCAGCCAAGCGCCAGTATCGATGAAGCTCCACCATTCGTCGATATCGCTGCGGGTTTCGATGCGTGCCGGTTGTCC
>NZ_JBBNAM010000299.1:0-55705 GCF_037994425.1 Phyllobacterium sp. | reverse complement strand
TTGCTAAGGAAGACAAATACTTACTTAGCCTTTTCGTAAAGCTCGAGAACGTAATCCCAGTTGATGAGATTATCGACGAACGCTTCCAGGTATTTTGGACGGGCGTTGCGATAGTCGATGTAATAGGAGTGCTCCCAAACGTCGACACCAAGGATCGGCGTTGCGCCGTGGACGAGCGGGCTCTCGCCATTCGGCGTCTTGGAGATTTCGAGCTTGCCGTCCTTGACCGAAAGCCAGGCCCAGCCCGAGCCGAACTGCGTGGTGCCGGCGTTGATGAAATCGGTGCGGAACTTGTCGTAACCGCCGAGATCGGACTCCACTGCCTTTTCGAGCGTGCCGGGCAGTTTCTTGCCGCCGCCGCCCTTTTTCAGCCAATGCCAGAAATGCAGATGGTTGTAGTGCTGGCCGGCATTGTTGAAGAGGCCAGGATTCTTGCCGAAGGACTGCTTCACGATCTCTTCGAGAGCGAGGTTCTCGAGACCAGCCTCGGCAGCCAGTTTGTTGCCGTTGTCAACGTAAGCCTTGTGGTGCTTGTCGTGATGGTATTCGAGCGTTTCACGCGACATATAGGGCGCAAGCGCATCGTAATCATACGGCAGTGCGGGCAATTCGAAAGCCATGGAAGTCTCCTCTTCGATTAATTCTGTGACCGGATTGGCCGCCCGGCTGGGCACCGGGTTGAATGGGTCGCCAATCCTGACAAAACCTGCGTTCGTTACATAGGTCCCAATTACTTCAGGAGCAATGCGGAACGGATCAATATTTCAAGGCCGTCCCAATCTGAGGTCAAATTTTCGGCGTGGAGTGCGCAAACTCCCAATAAAGCTCCCGCGCCTTCTTGGCGATCGGACCTGGCTGCAGATCGCGATCCTCGATACGGGTAACGGGAACAACCTTTGAATGGTTCCCGGTCGAGAAAATCTCGTCAGCACCGAGAAAATCCTGCACGCTCAAAGTCGTCTGCGTGGTGCGGAAACCATAATCGGCAAGCACGTCGATGGTGCGGGCACGCGTTATACCCGACAGGAACGTGCCGTTCGGCGCCGGTGTGAAGATGTGACCGTCCTTGACAAGGAAGATGTTGGAAGTGCCGGTTTCTGCGACATTACCGAGCATGTCCAAAACCAGCGCATTGTCGAAGCCGCGCGACTTCGCTTCGGTGATCGCCCGGGCATTGTTCGGATAGAGGCACCCGGCCTTGGCATTGGTGGGCATCGTCTCGAAAGTCGGGCGCCTGAATGGCGAAACGGTCACCGAAAAGCCGCTTGGCGCGATCATCGGCGCCTCATAAAGGCACAGGCAAAAGCGTGTCGATTCAGGGTCCGCCGGCACACCCATATAGCCGCCATGCTCGGCCCAATACATCGGCCTTATATAGACGGCGGTATTTCCGTCGAACTTCTTCAATCCATCGTGCGTGAGCCCGACGATTTCGTCGACGCTCATGGTCGGGTTGAGCCCGAGCGCCACCGCGGAGGCGTTGACGCGTGCCGCGTGCCGATCGAGGTCCGGAGAAACGCCTTCAAACCAGCGCGCGCCATCGAAAACCGACGAGCCCAACCACATGACGTGGCTACGCGGGCCAACGAGGGGCACATTTCCTTCATACCAGTCACCGTCGACATAGGTCCATGTCACCGTCTGAGCTTGTGTACTGACCGCCATGATGCTGAATCCATTTCCTTTGTACTGATTTTCCTATCGAACGGCCATTCGCCGACAAAATCAATGGCCGTGTCTGTTGCAAACCTTAAAAACCCCTGGCTTTCGGGCCATTGAACTAATGTCTAATTGCGTCTCGATACACAGTCGGCGATGATCAAGACCTCAGTGTTCCTGATTTCTTGTAGGACATCTCCCCTCTATGAGAACAATTTAACAGACCCATCCAGGGTCTGTTTTTTCTAGGCCATATCATAAATCGATTATTCTTGGCGGCGTTCGCCGCACCAAACCATTCACACGAAGTGTTTATCGCAGGTGAATAAACCTTGGCGCGTGCACAGCCCGTTTTTGTTGCCCTCCCGCAACAGTCGTGCTGTCGCCTCGATTGCGCCCTATTGTAATCCGTTCGCTGCCATATTCATTGTGCGTTTAGAGCAACCACAAGCGCTTGTTCAACCCCATCCTTCCACGAATTTGGTTCAATCATGCAACATACAATTTCCCGTCGCGGCTTTCTTACGGCCCTGACTGCAACAGCCGCCGCGGGTCTCGCGGGCTGCGCCCAGATCCGCGAGGATCTTCCGGTGATCCAGGTCGACGACGCCGGCAATCCGCTCATGCAACCGCAAATGGACGTGGACCCGGCCCTTGCTTCGTACGCGGATATGTATTCAACGCGCGAAGACGGCGGGCATTCACTGCCGGCGATTCCGATCAGCAAGATGGACAAGCGATATCTGCGCCAGATCGTTCCGGATCCGACCGGCGAGCGACCGGGAACGCTCGTGGTCGACACGAACGAAAAGTTCCTTTATCTCGTCCGTGAAGATGGCCAGGCGATCCGTTACGGCGTTGGAATCGGCAAGCAGGGCTTCTCCTGGTCCGGCCGTGCGCTGGTTCAGTGGAAGCGCCATTGGCCGACGTGGACACCGCCAGACGAAATGATCGCTCGCCAGCCCGATCTCGTAAAGTACAGTGCACGAAACGGCGGCATGGAGCCCGGTCTCAAGAACCCGCTCGGCGCGCGCGCGCTCTACCTCTTCCAGAACGGCGTCGATACACTGTATCGTATTCACGGTTCGCCGGAGTGGTGGTCGATCGGCAAGGCCGTGTCGTCCGGTTGCGTGCGCCTGATCAACCAGGACGTCATCGACCTTTACGACCGCGTGCCGAACAAGACGCCGGTGCTGGTGATTTAGAGTAAATCAAACCAAGAAGGCCGGAGGAGTGCACCGCCGGCCTTCAGACCTTACTTTCGGCTGAGACTTCCCAGAATCCCGCGCACTAGCGCCCGGCCCAGTGAATTGCCCACCGAACGAACCACGGATTTCATCGCCGCCTCGGCAACCGTCTGCCTGCCGCGCAGCTGGCCACCACGCGGTCCCGGCTTGCCGCCGCCGAGAATATCCGGAAGCGTCCAGCCGCTGGTGCTGTCCGCTTCATCGGTTTGCTTCGCAGCTTCGGCTTCCGTCTTGGCCTGCTCGGCTTTCTTCTGCAGCAACTCATAGGCGGATTCGCGATCGATCATTTCGTCATATTGACCGGCGACCGGGCTCGCATTGATCAAGCGCTGGCGTTCGTCACTGCTGAGCGGTCCTATGCGGCCTGACGGCGGGCGTATCAGCGTGCGCTGAACCATGGACGGCACGCCCTTGTCGGCGAGTGTCGAAACCAGCGCTTCGCCGGTGGCGAGATTGGTGATCGCTTGGAAGGTATTGAAATCCGGGTTTGGCCGGAAAGTATCTGCGGCGGTCTTCACGGCGTTCTGTTCGCGCGGGGTATAGGCGCGCAGCGCATGTTGGAGGCGGTTGCCGAGCTGCGACAACACGGTCTCGGGAACGTCCAGCGGATTCTGCGAGATAAAATACACGCCAACGCCCTTGGAGCGAATGAGGCGCACGACCTGCTCGACGCGCGTGAGCAGCGCTTTCGGTGCTTCGTTGAAGAGCAAATGTGCTTCATCGAAGAAGAAGACGAGGCGCGGCTTGTCGGGATCGCCGACTTCTGGCAATTGCTCGAACAATTCCGAGAGAAGCCAGAGCAGGAAGGTGGAATAGAGGCGCGGATTGGTCATCAGCTTATCGGCGGCAAGGACGCTCACAACGCCGCGCCCATCCGTTCCCGTGCGCATGATGTCCGAAATCTTCAATGCGGGCTCGCCGAAGAATTTGGTGCCGCCCTGCTGTTCAAGGACGAGGAGGGAGCGCTGAATGGCCCCCACGGATGGTTTGGTTATATTGCCGTACTTGGCGGAGAGTTCGTCCGCCCGTTCGGCAACGTTAACCAGGAGAGACTGGAGGTCTTTCATATCGAGGAGCAGCAGGCCGTCCTCGTCGGCAATCTTGAAGGCGATGTTGAGCACACCTTCCTGCGCGTCGGTCAGGTTCATGAGGCGGGACAGAAGCAGCGGCCCCATTTCGGAGATCGTGGCGCGGATCGGGTGGCCCTGCTCGCCGAAAATATCCCAGAAGATCACTGGGGACGCGCTGTGCTCATAGGGATCGAGCTTCACCTCAGCGGCGCGCTTGACCAGGAAATCCTTGTCTTCGCCTTTGGCACTGATGCCTGAAAGGTCGCCTTTGATATCGGCGCAGAACACCGGGACACCTGCCTGCGAAAAGCCCTCGGCCAACACTTGCAATGTTACTGTCTTGCCCGTGCCCGTGGCGCCGGTAATCAGGCCGTGCCGGTTGCCGAATTTGAGCAGGAGCGATTCCGCCTGCTGATAGCTGTCATCGGGTTTGCGGCTTGCGCCAAGAAAAATGCTGTCAGCGGCCATATCGTCTCGTCCTCATACCGAAGGGCACTTCAATCACGGTATAAACAGCCAATCCGCGTGCGACAATGGCTGCTTCCGAATAATGGCGAGGCAATCAGCCTTGAGCGGGCAGAACGCGCGCGTTCACGCATAATTGCGCAATTTCAAACCCCAGCACAGGCAAGTTGGGGGCGAATTTTCTGCCATCCGATTGTATTTTAAGGGTGTTTATTGGTGAGGTCGCATCCGAGGCGAAATGCACTTGTGCGGAACAAAATTCGCGCATATTACGTAAACGTAATTCATGACGAGACGGGAGATTAGGCTCATGGAAGAACTTATCGCGCGTATTTCCGCCAATGTTGGTACCGATCCGGCAACCGCCACCAAGGCCGTTGGATTGATCCTGGCGTTCCTGCAAAAGGAAGGTCCGGCAGACAAGGTCGGCGAACTCATTGCGGGCTTTCCGGGCGCCGAGGCCGCCATTGCCGAGGCTCAGTCGAGTGGCGGGCTGCTTTCGGGGTTAATGCCCGGTGTCATGGGCCTCGGCTCGAAACTGATGGGTCTTGGTCTCGGCATGGGCGAGATCAGCGGCATCTCCAAGGAAACTATTGCTTTTGCTCGCGAAAAGGCCGGAAGCGGTCCGGTTGACGAGGTCGTGAATTCCATTCCGGGCCTCAGCCAGTTCGTCTGATTTCACGCCATAATCCGATCCTTTATAGAGAAGCGGCATTCCGCCGCTTCTCGCACACGCACAAGAGAGGCAATCGGCTAGATTGAGCTGCGCCGGATGTCCCCTGTCCTTGCCATAGGCCGACAAGGCATCAACGGCGATTTTCGCCACTGGGCCGTCGATCGGTATGATGCCTATGCGCGCGCCTTCCAGAAACTCATCCAAAATTTTGGCAACCCTGATCGGCTCGATCGCGAGTCGAAAAGCCGCATCGCCGCTTCTACATACGCCAAGGCAAATGTCACCTTAGTCGCTTTCAAGACAGAGCACCAAGGGTGGCGCCCGGTAAATTGGGCGAGCGGCACTTTGCTTTGTTGCGAAGCAGCATGACTCCTCCTAAAGTCGCCGACAAAAATGCGCCGACCGGGAGAAAGCATGGACGCGTCACTGATCAAGGAAACGGAATTTGCGGCGATTGACCGGGATATATGGGTCAAACTTGCGCAAAAGGCCTTGAAAGGCGCTGATTTCGACGAATCGCTGACTTCCAGAACCGCTGACGGTGTCAAAATCGAGCCGCTTTATGAACGGCGGCGTAACGCCCAAATCGCCCCACGCAAGAACCCCTCGCAACCTTGGCATATCGTCCAGCGAATCGACGATCCTGATCCCGTCCGCGCCAACAAGCAGCTGCTCGAGGATCTTGAGAATGGCGCCACGGGTATAGCGCTCGTCTTCGAAGGCGCTCCTAACGCCTTTGGATACGGCCTTCCGTCAACTCGCGAAGCTGTCGACAAGGTGCTCTACGGCGTTCACCTCGACATGATCCATCTTCGCATGGATGTGCACCCGCGCAGCCGCGCCTGCGCTGATTGGTTCGTTGACTATATGCGCCCGCGTGACGTCAACGCAAAGACGTTGAGCTTCTCGCTCGGCATCGATCCGGCGGCGACGCTCGCCGGGACGGGTCGGCTGCGTATGAGCATTGCGGCCTTGAAGGCCTCGATGCCGCAGTCGCTTTCCGGTTTCTTCTCGCCGGATCTTCCCGGCATCGTGCTCGAGGCCGATGGCCGCGTCTATCACAATGCCGGCGCGACCGAAGCGCAGGAACTCGGAGCAATGCTTTCCATTGCCGCAGGGCATTTTCGCCTCTTTGAAGAAGCCCGCCAGCCCATTGTCTATGCTGCGCCGCATCTTGGCTTTGCACTTGCCCTCGATCAGGATCAGTTCCTTTCCATCGCCAAGATCAGGGCCCTGCGCCGGCTGTGGGCAAGGCTTCAGCAAATCTGCGGCAGCGTTCGTCCCGCTCCGGCCATGATCCACGCGGAGACTTCGATGCGAATGATGACCAGGCGCGACCCGGAGACGAATATCCTGCGCACGACGATCGCCGCCTTTGCCGGGGCCGTTGGGGGTGCCGACTCGATCGCAATCTTGCCGCATACGATCACGCATGGGCTGCCCGACCCGTTTGCACGGCGCCTTGCCCGAAACACTCAGCTCATTCTTGCTGACGAAAGCAATCTCGCCTTTGTCGCCGATCCGGGCTGCGGGTCAGGCGCTGTCGAGGGGCTCACTGAAGCACTCTGCAACGCGGCGTGGAAGGAATTTCAGACGCTCGAGCGCGACGGCGGCATTTTGCAGAGTCTTGTTGATGGCAAATTCCAGGCGCGCATCGTCGAGGCCCGCAACCGGCGCGCCTCCGAATATGAGTCAGGAAAGCGGGCCATTGTCGGCACGACCATCTACCCACCCAAAAAGGAGCGTCCGGTCAAGGTGCTCGACGCACCGCATATGCCGCTACCGACAGACGGCGTTGTCCATTGCGAACCGCTGAGCTTTCCCCGCATAGATGAAACCTTCCAGGCCGCCGAGTAAAATGAGAATTCCGGATTTCACCACTATCGACTGGCAAGAGCCGAAATCCCTGCCGTCCAAGCCGGATGCCGCAACGTGGAAGACCCCTGAAGGTATCAAGGTCAAACGGAGCTACAGCGACGCAGCGTTGAAGAACCTGCCGCATCTCGATAGCTATCCCGGTGCCGCGCCGTATATCAGAGGCCCCTACCCGACCATGTATGTCCAGCAGCCCTGGACGATCCGTCAATATGCGGGTTTTTCGACGGCCGAAGAATCCAATGCCTTCTACCGGCGCAATCTCGCAGCGGGCCAGAAGGGCTTGTCCGTTGCGTTCGACCTTGCAACCCATCGTGGCTATGACAGCGATCACCCGCGTGTTGCGGGGGACGTCGGCATGGCGGGCGTAGCGATTGACTCCATTCTCGACATGCAGCAGCTGTTCGACGGCATACCGCTTGGCGAGATGACCGTATCGATGACGATGAACGGCGCCGTATTGCCGATTCTCGCGCTTTATATCGTTGCGGCGGAGGAACAGGGCGTTCCCCAAAAGCAGTTGGCAGGAACCATTCAGAACGACATTCTAAAGGAGTTCATGGTCCGCAACACCTATATTTACCCGCCCCAGCCATCGATGCGGATCGTCTCCGACATCTTCTCCTATACGTCGGCGAACATGCCGAAGTTCAATTCGATTTCGATCTCCGGCTACCACATGCAGGAGGCTGGCGCGACCGCCGATCTCGAGCTCGCCTATACGATTGCCGACGGCATCGAATATGCGCGCGCCGGAGTTGCCGCCGGACAAGACATCGATGCGTTTGCGCCGCGTCTCTCGTTCTTCTGGGCCATCGGCATGAACTTCTTCATGGAGGTTGCCAAGTTGCGGGCGGCGCGCCTGCTCTGGGCTGCACTGATGAAGAAAAACTTCAATCCGAAAGACGAGCGCTCCCTCTCGCTGCGCACCCACTCGCAAACCTCCGGTTGGTCGCTAACGGCGCAAGATCCCTATAACAACATCATGCGCACGATGATCGAGGCGATGGCGTCGACACAGGGCCACACCCAGTCATTACACACAAATTCCTTCGACGAGGCTTTGGCGCTACCGACAGACCACTCGGCCCGTATCGCCCGCAATACGCAGCTCATCCTGCAAAAGGAATCCGGCACCACGCGCATCATCGATCCATGGGGTGGGTCGGCCTATGTCGAACGCCTGACCCACGAACTTGCGGCACGGGCGCTCGCACACATCGAAGAAATCGAAGCGCTGGGCGGCATGGCGAAAGCGATCGAGAAGGGCGTTCCAAAGATGCGGATCGAAGCCGCCGCAGCACGAACGCAGGCGCGGATAGATAGCGGCCAGCAACCGGTTGTTGGCGTCAATTCATACCGCCCGACGGAAGAGGTCGAAGTCGACGTGCTGAAGGTTGACAATGCAGAGGTGCGTGCGCGCCAGCTTGCCAAACTGCAGCAACTCAAGGGGACCCGCGACGTTTCTGGAGTGGACGCAGCGCTTTCCGCCCTCACCGCTGCTGCGAAGGCCGGCACGGGCAACCTTCTCGATTTCGCCATCAAGGCAGCGCGAGCCCGCGCGACAGTAGGCGAGATATCGTTGGCGCTCGAAAGAGCCTATGGCCGGCATGTGGCGGAAATTCACACGATCTCGGGTGTCTATCGCAAGGAAGTCGGCACGAGCGAGGCCATGGACCGTGTTCATGCCAAGGCTGCGGCATTCGAGAAGCGCACCGGCGAGAAGCCGCGCATTCTTGTCGCAAAGATGGGTCAGGACGGCCATGACCGCGGCCAGAAGGTCATTGCTACAGCGTTTGGCGATCTCGGCTTCGAGGTAATCGTCGGCGCCATGTTCCAGACACCCGAAGAGGTTGCCGATCTTGCGGTCGAAAGCAATGTGCGCATCGTCGGTGTATCTTCGCTGGCGGCGGGCCACCTGACACTGGTGCCGGAACTCAAGGCGGCGTTGAAGCGTCACGATCGGGAGGATATTTTGATCATCGTCGGAGGTGTCATCCCGCCCCAGGATTTCAACGCTGTTCTTAATGCCGGCGCGACGGCCATTTTCCCACCCGGTACAGTCATCGGCGAGGCGGCCGAAAATTTGATCGATACCTTGCTGGATTCATTGTGACATGATTTTTGTCTACACCATCGAGGACGATTTTCTGATGGCAAGCGCCGCCCTTCCCGGTGCTGAACTTCCGGCAAATACCGTTTGGGTTGACCTGCTGAACCCGACGCACGAGGAAGACCATCATGTCGAAAGCTGGATGAAGGCCTCGATCCCGACCCGGGATGACATGCATGAGATCGAGGAATCGAGCCGCTTCTATGCCGAGAACGGAGCACAATATTTGACCGCTCCAATTCTCTATTCCACGGGCGACAGCACCCATGGGATCGCCCCGATCTCCTTCATTCTGACCGGACAACGGCTTGTGACGGTCCGCTATACCGAGCCGAAATCGTTCAGCCTCTATATCGGCCGGGCGACGAAGCAGGGCAATGGTCTGATCAACAACAAGTGCACCGGGGTCAGCATCCTACTCGGCCTTATCGAAGCCGTGACCGACCGTCTCGCCGATATACTCGAAGATGTCGCCGGGCGAATTGACCTGAACTCGCATGCGATCTTCCGGCGGTCTGAAACCGACAAGCCCATGACCACGAAGAATTTCAGGGACAGCCTGAACCAGATCGGCATCCAGGGCGCGTTTCTTTCGAAAGTTCGCGAAAGCATTACTGGGATCAGCCGCCTCCTCGTCTACATGACCGCGTTCACCAACCAGGAACCCTACAAGAAAGATACGCGCGGCTGGATCAAATCTCTGGAGCGCGATACCCAGTCGCTAAGCACCTATGTGGATTTCCTATCGAACAAGGTAACCTTCCTGCTCGACACCGTGGTCGGCCTTATTTCGATCGAGCAAAACGCGATCATCAAGATTTTTTCGGTGGCGGCCGTTGCGTTCATGCCACCGACGCTGGTCGCATCGATTTATGGCATGAACTTCAACTTCATGCCCGAGCTCAACGAGGTATGGGGATATCCGATGGCCCTCGGCCTCATGGTCGCCTCGGCGGTCGTCCCACTCCTGATCTTCCGCAAGAAGGGCTGGCTGTAAAAATCTCCTACGAAGGTTTGGGCTGCATGGCGGCGCTCCGGGTATGCGCGACATTGGCATGCTTGAGTCAGCGCTCAATCGCCCGTTCCTAAAGGAAGCTTGCGGTGCGCCCGATCTTTGCGAACTCGCCGCAGCCAATCGTTATGGCATCGTCAAAAATCACCCATTCATTGACGGTAACAAGCGATATTGGGCCGCTGTAAAACTGCAATAATTTGAATCGGCTACGTCGGCGGTCTTCAGTTATGATTCAACTTCAAGCTGAGACTGCAATTCCGGTAATTTCCCATTCGTGACCGTTCAACTCAAACGAGTCGCCCACGGATTTGCCGAACATCATCTTCGCCATCGGCGCGACATGCGAGATTTTGCCATGACTGGCATCGACCTCGTCTTCGCCGACGATTTGCCACGTCTGGGTCTTGCCCGCGTCGTCAGCTATGGTCACGCTCATGCCGAAACGCACCACGTCGCTATTCGGCGCCGGATGTGAGATTTCCGCCGTTTCGCGCCTGGCCGTCCAGTAGCGCAGGTCTCGCGACGCCCGGGCAATGAGTTCGCGGTCCGCCTCAGCATTGCCCTTGGCCAAAGCCTCATGCGCAGCAGCGATTTCGGCGTCGATCAAAGCCAGGCCGTGTTCGGTCACAAGGTTGCGATGCGGACTGATCGGACGTTCGCCAAGATCAATCGAGGCATTGCTGTCGTCCTGTTTGGTAAAAGCACTGCTCATCACTCCAAAGTAGGGATTGCCAGCCCCAACAGCAAGTGCAATCCTTTGATGTATCCCTCCTACAATCCTATTTGCCTGTAGCTCGGCACCAAGGGGTTACTATGATCAGCAGACGCGTTGTCCTCGCCGGTCTGACCGGGGCCGCCCTCAGCAACGGGCTTCTGCGGGTTGCACAAGGGGCGCCGACACCAGTCGGATCGATCAATGCCGTCGAGTATGGCCTTGTGCCAGGGTCGCCCAGTGATCAGACAACAAAATTCAAGGCCTTGCTCGAGAGCGCCAGTGACAAGGGCAGCCAGATATTTCTACCGCCGGGGACATATATCGTTTCCGCTGTCGAGTGTCCTTCCTATGTCAATATCATTGGCATTTCGGGCCAGAGCCGCATTCTTTACGGCGGAAAGAGCAGCTTTATCCAGGCGAACGACGCCGAGCATATCCAGTTCAACGGGCTCATTTTCGACGGCGATGCCAAGAAGCTCGCCGAAGCAAAAGGCCTTATCGAAACCAACAATGTGAGCACGTTGGCGATCCGCGACTGTGAGATCGTTGGATCGGCAAAAAACGGTCTTCATCTTTACCAAACGGGCGGCGAGATCGACAGTAACCGAATTTCGAATTCCGCCGACGCGGCGATATTTGCCGCTAATTCTACCGGCTTGAAGATCACCGGCAATTCAATCGCCGAGTGTGGCAATGGTGGGGTTCTGGTTCATCGCTACGACAAAGCGCGGGACGGTACAATCGTCAACGGCAATCGTGTGCAAGGGATCCGGGCCGATTCTGGCGGAACCGGCCAAAACGGCAATGGCATCAACGTCTATAAGGCGGACAATGTCATCGTCGCCAACAATGTTGTCAGCGACTGCGCCTTCACCGCCATCCGCGCCAACAGTGCCAGCGACGTTCAGATCATAGGCAATAATTGCACGGCGAGCGGCGAGACGGCAATCTATTCCGAGTTTGCCTTCGAGGGTTCAATCATCGCCAACAACATTGTCAACGGTGCTGCCAATGGCATCTCGATCGTGAATTTCGACAGCGGCGGCCGCCTCGGCACCTGTACCGGCAATATCGTCCGCAATCTCTCGGTCAAGGGCCCCTACGAGGCGACCTTCGGCATTGGGATTGCGGCCGAAGCGGATACAGCGATTACTGGAAACGTGGTGGAAAACGCCCCGACCTACGGTATCCAGCTCGGCTGGGGCGCTACATGCGCAACCTCACCGTCAGCGGGAATATCGTTCGCAGCTCAGGTAAAGGCATTTACGTCACGGTTGTCGAGGGGGCTGGCGCAGCGATCATCACCAACAATCTGATACAGGGCGCGGCAAAAGGTGGGATTGTCGGCCACAAATGGGAAGAGGTCGTCGTAAAGGACCTGACCGAGAAGGGCTCCGCATATCCCAACCTCGTCATTGAACGCAATATCGTCAGTTGATCTCGGCGTCAGTCAGCGCTTCCGTCGGACTGATTACACCGTAGGTGATACCGTTCCAGTTGCGCATTTCGCGATCGGCAAACCTGTCGAGTTTCGATTCGAGCTCTGCTTCGTTACGGAAAATACGGGCAAGTACTGTGGCGATCATGGCCTCTGAAGCGCGTGTCGCTCCATCGTCGCATTTGACGGCGATGCCCAGTCCGAATTCCTGCAGGGCGCCAACAAAAACACCCTCTGCACCAGTCTTTACGAATATTCGTCCTGGCGCCATTTCCATCAGTTCCGTACAGGCGCGATGTGTGCCCGCCACGTAGAACGGCGCGGCCATCGCAGCGTCCACAAGGCGCCGCGCGGCCTTGGCACGCTCGGGCGGAAGGCCCGTTCCTGTTGCCATGCGTGCAAAGCCGTGTGCGAGGTTTTTCAGGGGTATAGCATAGGTCGGTATCGAGCATCCGTCGGTGCCGCAATGATCGAGCGTATGGGCAGCGCCGGTAACACTCTCCATGGCCTCGCGCACCATATCCTGTTCAGGCGAGCCTAGCGCCGAGTAACCCCGCGTCTCGATCCCAAGATGCCGGCAGGTGCAAAGAAATCCTGCATGCTTGCCCGAACAATTATTGTGGAGTGCTGTGGGTTCCTCTCCGGTCCTCGCCAGCGCGATCAGAACTGGCTGCTGAGTGGGCCAATGCGCGCCGCATTCGAGCGCCGAAACATCAAGCCCGGCGCGAGCGAGCATATCGACCGCCCGACTTACATGTTGCGGTTCGCCGGAATGTGAAGCGCATGCCATGGCAAGTTCCTCGTTGCCGAATCCATAAGCATCCGCTGCGCCGCTTTCCACAAGAGGTAGCGCCTGGATCGCCTTGATAGCGGAGCGCGGAAATGTCGGGCGCTCTATATCTCCCAGCGAATAGACGATCTTGCCATCACCATCGGTAACAACGACGGAGCCACGATGACGACTTTCGACCGTTTCACCACGAAAAACTTCAACAAGAACCGGATTGGTGGTCATTGGACGATCATCTTTCACATATGCTCGAAAAGGCTCGCGCCTCTCGACCTTATAGGCTGTCGCTCCGTTCCTGGCCCAAACGGAATCATTTCATAGAGTTGGCGGCCGAACCTGACAGTTTGAATCCGGGATTTGAAGTCCGGATTCACCAGATTCGCGATTACTATTTGATCCGCTCGAGAACGGAGACGTAGTTGGCAACTGCGGCTCCGCCCATGTTGAAGATGCCGGCGAGCTTCGCACCCGAAACCTGAATTCCGCCCGCTTCGCCCGTGAGCTGCATTGACGATAGGACGTGCATCGATACGCCGCTTGCGCCGATCGGGTGGCCCTTCGCCTTAAGGCCGCCTGACGGGTTGACTGGGAGGCGCCCGTCCATGGCGGTCTGCCCTTCGAGAGCAACCTTGGCGCCCTCGCCGGGTTTCGCCAGCCCCATGGCTTCGTATTCGATGAGTTCGGCGATGGTGAAGCAGTCGTGCGTTTCGACGAAGGATAGGTCATCGATGGTTACGCCAGCCTGCGCCAGAGCGCGCTTCCAGCCTTCGGCGCACCCCTCGAACTGCAGAATATCGCGTTTCGAGATGGGCAGGAAATCCTGGACATGCTGGGCAGCACGGAATGCGACCGCGCGTTTCATCTTAAGCGCGGTTTGCGTGTCGGTCAGGACGAGCGCCGCTGCACCGTCGGAGACGAGCGAACAATCTGTACGCTTGAGCGGCCCGGCGACAAACGGGTTCTTCTCACTTTCCTGGCGGCAGAACTCATAGCCGAGATCCTTGCGCATCTGCGCGTAGGGATTGCCAACGCCATTCTTGTGGTTCTTTGCAGCGATCATCGCGAGCGCATCGGACTGGTCACCGTATTTCTGGAAATAGGCCGCCGCAATCTGCCCGAATACGCCAGCAAACCCGGCCGGGATATCACCCTCTTCGGGGAGGTAGGACGCTTTCAGGAGGTTCTTGCCGATCTCGGGGCCAGGAGTCGACGTCATCTTCTCGACCCCGACCACCAGAACGACCCTGGCCGCTCCGGCCCGGATTGTCTTTATGCCTTGGTGGACCGCCGCAGAGCCGGTTGCGCAGGCATTCTCAACGCGTGTTGCAGGCTTGAAACGGAGGGCATCGCTGGCCTGCAGGACGAGACTTGCCGTGAAATCCTGCGGCGAGAAGCCGGCATTGAAATGGCCGAGCACGATCTCGTCCACATCCTCCGGGCCGATCCCGGCATGCTCAAGTGCGCCTACAGCAGCCTTCACGATCAGGCTTTCGACAGTTTCGCCTTCGAGCTTGCCAAATGGCAGGTGCGACCATCCGACGATACACGCAGTCATCTCATTCCTCCACAAACGTCATAGCTATTGACCTAACCATGATCCGACTTTTGTTCAAGGTGTAGCCCGCATCACTCCAATATCGAAGGGCCCCGAACCTTTCCTTGCACCCTACTCCTTTCCCAGCAACAGCGGTGAGATTTTTATTGATTGATCAGTCAATCAAGAATACATTTGACCGAACGAGGTCCACATTATGCCCAAGATCGGAATGGAACCGCTGCGAAAGCGTGAGTTGATCGATGCCGCCATCCGCACCATCGGCCAGCGCGGCTCGCTTGACGTTACCGTCGCCGAGATTGCCCATGAAGCAGGCGTATCGCCTGCGCTCGCGCACCATTATTTCGGCGGAAAGGAACAACTGATCCTCGCAACCATGCGTCACCTCCTGAAGGAGTTGGGGGACGATCTGCGCACCGCGCTGCAGGCTGCGAAAACACCCACCGCCCGCGTCGCGGCCGTCATCGCCGTTAATTTCTCGGCCTCGCAGTTCGCGCCCGAGACGGTGGCGGCCTGGCTGACGTTCTATGTGCATGCGCAAAAATCCGATGAGACGCGCCGCCTCCTGCGCATCTACGCGCGGCGCACCCATTCGAACCTCGCCTTTGCCCTCGGCCAGATCACCGATCGGGCGACTGCTGCACAGATCGCGGAAGGCGCAGGCGCGATGATTGACGGGCTCTATATTCGCCACGCGCTGCGCAATGGCGCGCCCGAGGCATCGTCGGCCATCGCGATCGTCGAAGATTACGTGACCACCAAATTAGCAGCCGCCGGAGCATTGCAATGACAAGGCCGAACCTCCTCATTATCATGGTCGACCAACTGAACGGCACCCTCTTCCCCGACGGGCCGGCACCCTTCATCCACGCGCCGCACCTCAAGGCGCTTGCCCAGCGCTCCGTCCGGTTTGCCAAAACCTATACGGCCTCGCCGCTGTGCGCGCCGGCACGCGCCTCGTTGATGTCGGGCCAGTTGCCTTCGCGCACGCGGGTCTATGACAATGCCGCCGAATTTGCCTCGGACATTCCAACCTACGCCCACCATTTGCGCCGCGCCGGCTATTACACCGGGCTCTCCGGCAAGATGCATTTTGTTGGCCCAGACCAGTTGCATGGTTTCGAAGAACGCTTGACCACCGACATCTACCCAGCCGATTTCGGCTGGACCCCGGACTACCGCAAGCCCGGCGAGCGGATCGATTGGTGGTATCACAATCTCGGATCGGTTGCCGGTGCCGGCGTCGCCGAGATCACCAACCAGATGGAATATGATGACGAGGTCGCATTCCATGCCCGGCAGAAGCTTTACCAACTCTCGCGTGAATCGGACGATCACTCACGGCGTCCATGGTGCCTTACGATCTCCTTCACCCACCCGCATGATCCTTATGTGGCGCGCCGCAAATATTGGGACCTGTACGAAGGATCGAATGCGCTTGAACCGACCGTCGGTGAGATCGCTTTCGCGGATCAGGATCCACATTCGCAACGCCTGCTAGAGGCCTGCGAATACAAGGCATTTAGTATCGCACCCGAACAGGTGCGAAAGGCACGGCAGGGCTACCTGGCCAGCATTTCCTATGTCGACGATAAAGTGGGCGAAATCCTTGAGGTGCTCCAGACGACACGTATGCTCGACGATACGATCATCATATTCACGTCGGATCACGGCGATATGCTCGGCGAGCGCGGTCTTTGGTTCAAGATGAACTTCTTCGAAGGTTCAGCGCGCGTACCACTAATGATAGCTGGCAAGGGCATCAAAGCGCAGTTGATCGAAGCACCTGTATCCACGCTCGATATAACACCGACGCTCGCGGCGCTCGGCGGTGTCGACATTGCTGACGTCTTACCATGGACCGACGGCGAGGACCTTAGCCCTCTTATGCAAGGAAAAGCGCGCAAGTCCCCGGTGCTGATGGAATACGCAGCTGAAGGCTCCAATGCACCGCTCGTCTCGATCCGCGAGGGGAAGTACAAATTCGTGCATTGCGAGATCGACCCGCCGCAACTCTTTGATCTTGAATCGGATCCGCACGAACTCAACAATCTGGCTGGCGATGCGAAGCACGCAAAGCTCCTTGCCGATTTCACCGCGAAGACCCTTGCTCGCTGGGACATGACTGCATTCGACGCGGCGGTGCGCGAGAGCCAGGCGCGGCGCTGGGTGGTCTACGAAGCGCTACGCAACGGCTCATACTACCCTTGGGACTACCAGCCGCTGCAAAAAGCATCCGAGCGCTACATGCGCAATCATATGGATTTGAACGTTCTGGAAGAGAATGCCCGCTATCCGCGTGGCGAGTGAGACCGGCATGGAAGCAGATTTCGTCATTATCGGTTCGGGTTCCGCTGGCTCCGCCATGGCCTATCGCCTGTCGGAAGACGGCAAGCATACAGTGATTGTCGTTGAATATGGCGGAACCGATATCGGGCCTTTCATCCAGATGCCGGCAGCACTGTCCTTTCCGATGAACATGAGCACCTATGATTGGGGTTTCAGTTCCGAGCCGGAGCCGCATCTCGGCGGGCGCAGGCTTGTCACGCCGCGCGGCAAGGTCCTCGGCGGATCATCGTCGATCAACGGCATGGTGTATGTGCGTGGCCACGCACATGACTTCGATCACTGGGCTGAGAGCGGCGCCACGGGCTGGTCCTACGCGGACGTGTTGCCATACTTCAAGCGCATGGAAAACTCGCATGGCGGCGAGGCCGGATGGCGCGGCACGAACGGACCATTGAACGTGCAGCGCGGACGCCGCGACAATCCGTTGTTTCATGCCTTCGTTGATGCCGGTCGCGAGGCAGGCTTTGAGGTGACTGACGACTATAATGGCTCCAAGCAGGAAGGTTTCGGAGCGATGGAGCAGACGATTTACAAGGGACGGCGTTGGTCGACGGCAAACGCCTATCTACGCCCTGCTCTCAAGCGCAAGAACGTGAATCTCGTCAATGGGTTCGCCCGGCGCGTCATCATTGAGAATCAACGCGCCAAGGGCGTAGAAATCGCAAGGCGTGGCAGGACCGAGATTATCCGAGCGCGCCGGGAAGTGGTCATCGCAGCCTCCTCCATCAACTCGCCCAAGCTACTTATGCTATCGGGCATCGGTTCCGCCGCGCATCTCAAGGCGCATGGCATTGATGTCGTGGCCGATCGCCCCGGTGTCGGCCAGAATCTGCAGGATCATCTCGAAGTCTATATCCAGCAGGAGAGCCTGCAGCCGATTACCCTCAATTCAAAACTCGGGCTCGTTTCGAAGGCAATGATCGGTGCGGAGTGGTTGTTCTTCAAGAGCGGTCATGGGGCCACGAACCATTTCGAGTCCGCGGCCTTCGTGAGGTCGAAGCCCGGTATCGACTACCCGGATATCCAGTACCACTTCCTACCGGCGGCGATTCGTTATGATGGCAAGGCCGCGGCAAAAGGCCATGGCTTCCAGGCGCATGTCGGTCCCATGCGGTCCAAGTCCCGTGGTAACGTCACGCTCCGCTCGTCCGATCCGTTCGAGAAACCGAAGATCATCTTCAACTACATGTCGCATCCGGACGACTGGACGGAGTTCCGGCACGCGGTGCGCTTGACCCGGGAGATCTTCGCTCAGCCAGCCCTCACCCCCTATCGCGGCCGTGAAATCTCTCCGGGCTCGGATGTGCGATCTGACGAAGAGATCGACCGGTTCCTGACCGAGCATGCAGAAAGCGCTTTTCATCCCTGCGGGACTTGCAAGATGGGAGCCATCAGCGATCCGATGGCGGTCGTTGACCCGCAGTGCCGCGTCATCGGCGTCGAGGGACTTCGTGTCGCCGACTCGTCGATTTTCCCTAGGGTGACCAACGGCAATCTCAACGGACCGTCGATCATGACCGGGGAAAAGGCATCGGATCATATTCTGGGGCGCGATCCCCTGCCGCGTTCCAACCAGGAACCCTGGATCAATCCGCGCTGGCAGGTGAGTGACCGGTGAGCGGCAAGAGGCTATTCAATTGCGAACAAGGAGAATTATAAATGCGCGCGCAGCCCAAGGCATCGCATTTCATCAATGGCCGGTTTGTCGAAGACAAGGCCGGCAAGCCGCTTGACGTCATCTACCCCGCCACCGGCGAGACCATTGCCAGGCTCTTCGGCGCAACGACTGCCCTCATCGACGAGGCGGTGCAGGCGGCGGCTGCCGCACAACCTGCCTGGGCGTCGCTGAAACCGGTGGAACGTGGCCGGATCCTGCGCCGCGCTGCCGATATCTTGCGTGCCCGCAACGCCGAGATCGCCGAACTTGAAACACTCGACACCGGAAAAGCCATTCAGGAAACGCTGGTGGCCGATCCGGCTTCGGCCGCGGATGCACTCGAATTCTACGGCGGCATCATCGCCGGGTTCAATGGCGAGATGATCGAACTTGGTGGCTCCTACGCCTATACAAGGCGCGAAGCCCTCGGCGTATGCGTTGGTATCGGCGCCTGGAATTACCCGATCCAGGGCGCCGGTTGGAAATCGGCTCCGGCCCTTGCCGCCGGCAACGCCATGATCTTCAAGCCCTCGGAAAACACGCCGTTGTCTGCGCTGGCACTCGCGGAAGTCTACAAGGAGGCCGGGCTTCCCGATGGACTGTTCAACGTGCTTCAGGGCTATGGCGATGTGGGCTCCCAGCTTGTCGATCACCCTCTCGTCGCCAAGGTTTCGCTGACGGGCTCCGTGCCGACCGGCAAGCGGGTGCTTGCTCAGGCGGGCTCGCACATGAAACATGCGACCATGGAGCTTGGCGGCAAGTCGCCGCTCATTATCTTTGACGATGCCGATGTCGAAAATGCCGTCGGCGGCGCACTCCTCGGCAACTTTTACTCGACCGGCCAAGTCTGTTCCAACGGCACCCGCGTTTTCGTCCAGGGCGGCATCAAGGATCGGTTCCTCGACCGCCTGACAACCCGTGCCAAGACGATCCGGCTCGGCGATCCCCTTGATCCGGACATTCATCTTGGACCACTGATCAATGCGGCGCAGCGCGACAAGGTTGTCTCTTACATCGAGAAGGGCAAGGCAGAGGGCGCGACGCTGCATTACGGCGGCGGTGTGCCGCAGATGCAGGGATTCGAGGGGGGCTGTTTCGTTGAGCCGACCATCTTCACCAATGTGACCGACGAAATGATCATAGCTCGCGAGGAAATCTTCGGACCTGTCATGGCCGTTCTTGATTTTAAGGACGAAGACGAGGTCATCGCCCGGGCCAACGATACGAAGTTTGGGCTGTCGGCGGGGGTGTTCACGCAGGACCTTGCGCGGGCGCACCGGGTCATCAGCCAGTTGAAGGCGGGCACGTGCTGGATCAACACCTACAATCTCGCGCCGGTGGAAATGCCCTTCGGCGGCTTCAAGCAGTCGGGCGTCGGGCGCGAGAATGGTCTTGCAGCGCTTTATCACTACAGCCAGATCAAGTCCGTTTATGTCGAGACAGGCAAGGTCGAAAGCCCGTACTGATTTAAAAGCCTCGCGACTATTTGCCTACGTAATCCACATACTGCGTCAGGGCGCAGACAAGGTGGTAAAAGATCGAGGCAGGGACATCCTCCGCCTTTGCGCGGCCGGTTTCATCGATCAAATCGATCCAGAGACCCCTGGGAGCAGGCTCGATATGCCAGTGAAACAGGCGACCGACACGCGCCTCGATCTCAGGCTTCAAATTGGGGCCGCCATTGCCGTCGAGGGCGATCGCCGCCTTGACCGCTTCTGTCTGCGGCCAACTGCGTGAATTGGTGTCAAGCGGTAGCCCATGCCGCGATACGGCGCCATAGGCAAGGCCTGTCGCACGGTTAAGGCCGTTGGCGATGGCGGAGGAATAGAGCTTGCGGGCAAAGCGAACGATGTCTTTTTGCCCGGAAGCTGCGGCGAAGTTGACGAGCAGCGAGGCCCATTCGAAATGGTGGCCCGGCTCGGTCCATTCACCCTCCTCGCCCGGCGCCCGGTCCCAGTCATTGGTGAAGTACTCGCCCAGCGTCCAGGTTTCGGCATCGAACATGTGGTGGCGAAAAAGGTCGACGATACGCGCCGCCCGCTGCAAATAGTCGCGATTGCCGGTGGCCGCGTACCACGCGAGAAAGGCTTCGAGCAAGTGCATGTGCGGATTGGAACGCCGTAGGCCTTTGTCGTCCGGGGTCTCGAGGAAACCGGTAAGCCGTGCGTCGGCAAGATATTCGTCGATAAAGGCAAACGTCTCCGTGCCGAGCGCCCGCGCTTGCGCGTGCCCGGCCTTGTGGGCATGAGCAAGCGCCAGAAGTATGAAGGACTGGTCGTAGGCATCTTCCGTCGCGTCGAGGACGCTGCCGTCAGGATTGAAGGTCTTGACCCATCCGCCGCGAACAGTGCGGCCGTTCCTGGTAATGAACTCGATGCCATGGTCGATCAACGCACCAGCCGGGCCGTCCCAACCCATTTCGTGGGCGACAGCGAAGGCATAGATCTGCCGGCCGATCGTGCGCATGCGTTTCGGCTTGGCAATGGGCATTGCCTCGAAGGACAGCGCCTCGTGAAAGCCGCCGAAGCGATCATCAACGCCGACGGTCGACCACAGCGGAAGTGTCTCGTTGAATAGCCAATGACGGACGCGATTGACGTAGGCACCGACCTGTGGCAGCCGGTCCTGCGAAGGGGTGAACTTAGTTTCGAGTCGGCCTGACTTTTCGAGCTGCTCGACGATCTTGCGCACGTTCTGGCTTTCGCTGACCGGGGCGACAAAAGTCGCATCGGCGGTGGCCACGACGGCGGTATCGCGCAAGCCCACGACCGAAAGCAGCCCGCCTTCACTGCGCAAGTAGCTGTGCTCACAGTCGATGGCGACAACATCGCCGACAATGACATTACCATTGGCGTCGATCGAGCCGACATCCAGCAGCGACTGCCAGGAGCCGAGATCGTTCCAGCGGAATGTCGCCGGAACAAGCGCAATATCGGAAGCGCGCTCCATGATGGCATAGTCAACCGAAATCGACGGCACCTCGGCATAAAGATCGTACGGCAGATAGGTGCCGGAAACATTGGTATCAGCAGCATTGAGCGCGGCAACGGCTTTGTCCCAAATCTCGGCCGCGTGCACTTTGAAGGCGTCTCGCATGACGCCCGCACGGAAAAGGAAGATGCCGGCATTCCACAGGAAATTGCCTGATTGAAGATATTCCTTTGCCTTTTCTTCGTTCGGCTTCTCGACAAAGCGCACCACGTCGCGCGTGCCCTCTCTGTCTGCTCCAACCTCGATATAGCCGAAGCCCGTCTCGGGTCGGTCCGGCTTGATGCCGAAGACGACGATCCGTCCGGCATTTGCCGCCGCGACACCGGTTTCGACGGTGTTCCAGAAATCCCGGTCCGTGGTGATCTCATGGTCTGAGGGGACGACGAGCACGAGTTCATCGCCATGCTCGCGCAAAGTGATCTCGGTTGCCAGAGCGACCGCCGCGGCCGTGTTGCGGCCCATCGGCTCGAAGATTGGCCGGCCGCCGCCGAGGTCGAGCCCGGCGAGATCCTGATGCACGCGTCCGGCGTGACGCTCCGATGCGAGCAGATAGATCGGTACCGGGACATCGCTTCCCCGCGCGCTCACGCGCCTGACGGTGCGCAACAGCATCGAGCCCTGACCGAAAAGATTGTGGAACTGCTTGGGAAAATCCTCACGCGACAGCGGCCATAGCCGCGAACCTACGCCGCCACTCATGACGAAGCTGATGATCTTTTGCTTTTCTGCCGCCATCGAATGCAGCCCCACACTTTCAACGCACTGAAGACTTGAATGTCAAATCGATACAGGAGTTTGGGCCCCGATCACAGAGGAAAATAAGGCTTAGGACGCTCCCAAAGGGGTTTCGAATGCATAATCAAAAAGTGGATAGAAACGACTTGCAGGTACCGAAACCGGACGGTATATACCGCGCGTCACTGGTTACGGAGTGTAGCGCAGCCTGGTAGCGCACCTGCTTCGGGAGCAGGGGGTCGGAGGTTCGAATCCTCTCACTCCGACCAGTTGAGCCAGGCCGAATATCGTTATTGGTCAAACCAATCCACCTACTCCCATGAGGTTAACCCACAGTGGTGTAAATCCATTGCGGCGCAACTTTGCTAGAATGGCGCGATCAATAAGGGTTATTGATGTGAACGACGCCACTCTCATATTGCTTTCGATCTTCACGGTTATCGGCGCATATCTCTTTTACGTCCCACCGTTCTGAAGCGCAGAGATTTCAGACCACCTTACACAATGAGCCGCGGGACAGCCTCGATCAACGCGTGCGTGGTCGTCGTTTTCGGCGCCTTGAGCACAGTCTCCGTCTCGCCGCTTTCTGCAATTCTCCCGTCATCCAACACGATCAATCGTTCGGCGAACGCACGGACAACAGCGAGGTCGTGGGATATGAAGACGAAGGCGACGCCGGTTTCATCCTTGAGATCGAGCAGCAGATTGAGAATCCGAGCGCGCACTGAAACGTCCAGCGCCGAGACTGGCTCATCGAGTACAATGAGGTCCGGCTTTGTCATGATGGCGCGGGCGATAGCCACTCTCTGCCGCTGCCCACCCGAAAGTGCGTGAGGCAAACGGTCGATCAAATTCGCACTGAGACCGACCCGCTCCAGGGCTGCGGTTATCCTCCCGACATATTCTCGCGGATTCGCAAGACGGTGTAGACGCAACGGATCTTCCAGTATGCTGCGAACCGTGGCGCGCGGGTTGAAAGCTGCCAATGGATTCTGGAATACCATCTGGAAACGGTTACGTCGCCGACGCAACCGTTCCCCGTGCAAGTCAGTTATGTCCTGGCCGGCAAGATGAATCGACCCCGCATCCGGATCCGAAAGGCGCATGATGAGCCGCGCCAGGGTCGTTTTTCCCGAACCGGAAGCTCCGGCAATCGCTAGCGTTTCGCCCGGGGCAACGGAGAAGTTAATGTCAAACAATCCGGCCCTGCCACGATCGCCGAAGCGTTTGCTGAGGTTCTTCACCTCGAGGATCGGCGCGGTCGGCGATGTCATACCAGCCCTGCCTTATCGATCTCTGGAAGGCGCTTGCTGTGCGGTGTGTCGAGCGAAATGTGCGTATTAATGAGCGCACGTGTATAGGCATGCCTCGGCGACCCGAGAACTTCAGCGGCGGGCCCGAATTCGACCAGCCTTCCTTGATAGAGAACACCGATCTTATCGGCGCGCTCTGATGCGAGCGCGATATCGTGCGTGATGAACATCAGCGTCATTCCACGCTCCCGCACAAGTTCGTCAAGAAGGTTGACCACGTGCCGCTGTACGACTGTGTCGAGGGCACTGCTAGGCTCGTCAGCAATGAGCAGCGAGGGATTGCCGGCAAGGGCGATAGCAAGTGCGATGCGCTGCTTCTGCCCGCCGGAAAATTCATGCGGATAGCTGTTGAGACGTGTGAGCGGCCTGGCGATCTGCACATGGCCGAGCAATTCCGCAGCGTGCACGCGGGCCGCAATCCAGCCAATGCCCTGATGCATCATTGCAACTTCCGCGATCTGATCGCCGACACTCATTACCGGGTCAAGGCTACCATCAGGATCCTGAAACAAGACGCCAACGTCCCTCCCCAGCCTCAGACTGTGCCCAAGGACGGGAAAATCGAGCGTGCCGATAACGCTCGCTCCTCTCGGCAAGAGCCCGGCAACCGCCATCGCCATTGTCGATTTTCCGGAACCGCTTTCGCCGATCAGGGCAAGCCTTTCACCTTGATTGATTTCAAGCGAGGCTTCTTGAAGAGCAACCGTCTCGCCATAACGTACGCCCAAGTCGGTAACACGCAGATAGAGGGCGCTCATGGCTGCAGCCTTCCTGAGGGGAACAGGCCACGGCCAATCAAATGAACGGCAAGCACCGTGACGACAAGCGCAATGCCCGGCACGATCGAAAGGTAGGGCGCGGAGCGAAGCACGGTGCGTCCCTCGGCAATCATGCTGCCCCACGTGACACGATTTGGATCCCCAAAGCCCAGGAACGACAGTGCGGCCTCGATAAGGATTGCGGCGGCGACGGAAATGGCAGCCAGCGACCCCGTCGGGCCATATGCATTGGGCAGAATTTCGCGAAAGGCAATCTCCAGCGGATGCATGCCCAGTGTGCGGGCGGCCGCAACAAAGTCGCGTTCTCGCAACGACAATACCTCGGCGCGGGTGACCCGCGCGGCCTGGGTCCAATTGCCGAGGCTGATTGCAAAGATCAGCGTGGGTACGCTCGGGCCGGTGATGCTGATGGCAGCGAGCGCAAGCAGGAAGCCGGGCACGGTCTGGAAAGCCTCGGTGATACGCATCAGGATCGCATCGCCAACACCACCGAGAAACCCCGCGAGCGTTCCAACGATGCTGCCAACGACCAGCGCGGCCGCTGCCGAAAAGAACGCCACCAATAAAGTCGTGCGCGTGCCATGCATCAAACCAGCCAGCACGTCGCGGCCGAGCCTGTCGGTACCAAGCGGATGCGCTGCGACGGTAAAAGGCCGGAGCAACGGGTCGCCGCTGATTGCCAATGGATCCCCTGGCGCAAGAACTGAAGCGAGCAACGCCATCAGGATGAGAACCGCAAGCAGCGCCGCCCCAACGCGACCTTCCCAATTGAGATTGCGCCAAAACTTCATCGCCCCGTCCTAACGCGTGGATCAAGCCTGCCGTAAGCGAGATCGACGAGGAGATTGGCGAAAATGACCGTCACAGCGCTGCAAAGTATGATGCCAAGCAGGAGGGGCGTATCCCGCCGCGCAACCGCCTCCGCGGCAAGGCGTCCGAACCCTGGTATGGCGAAGACGCTCTCGACGACAACACTGCCACCGAGCATGGCCGCGGCCTGCAGTCCGAGCATCGTCACCACGGGCAGGACAGCGTTTCGGGCGATATGGCGCCACACGATGCGACTGCGGCCAAGGCCACGCGCTCGCAAGGCCTGTACGAAAGGTTCATGCCAGATTTCGCTCATGCGGTCCCGCATGAGCCGCAGGTAGAGGGCGAGATAGACCGTGGCAAGTGAGGTGACGGGCAGCACGAGATGCGCGGCAATATCGGCAAGACGCGCCAATCCCGCTTTGCCGGACGCGATCGATTCGATACCGCCGATGGGGAGCCAGCGGAGATCGACTGCAAAGATGACGATCAGCACCAATCCAAGCCAGAAGCCAGGAACGGCGTAGACTGCGAGCGAAGCAATCGATAGGAACCTGTCGCGCACTGAACCGGGACGGGCGCCGGCAATCACCCCAAGCAACGATCCGAACAAAAAGGCGAGAGCCGTCGCGAGGACCATAAGCAGGAGCGTGATCGGTAGCCGCTCCAATATGACCGATGCCACCGGCCGCTCGAATGCGGTGGACCAGCCGAGATCGCCGGTGGCAAGCGCGCTGGCATAAGCCTTGAACCGATAAACGGGTCCCTTGTCGAGGCCCCATTCCTGGCGCAGCTGCGTCATTTGTTCGGCGTCAAGCGCGCCCGAACGCGCGACATAGGCATCTACCGCATCACCCGATGCCGCTTCGAGCAGGAGGAAACTGCCAACAAGAACGATCGCCAGGACAGGCAACGCGCCGAGCAGACGTTTCAGAAACAGGGAAACGAGTGGCGGCAAGATTGCTCCGGTCAGCGTGTGCGATTGATTCCTGCTCTAGGCTAGAAGGTTTCCCTCCCAACTTGAAGCAGTTCCTGTGGCGCGCTATTGCTTCAGCCAGACGTTCGACCAGTTGGACACGGCCCAGCGTGGATTGTCCGACACGTTTTGCACCGTGTCGCGTGCGACCGTTATGAAGGAAAACTCGGCGACGTTGATCAGCGGCAGGTCGTCGGCAACTTTCTTTTGCAACTCCTTATAGAGACCTGCCCGCTTGTCGGCATCAATCGTCGATGCGGCGTCTTTGATCAGCTTGTCGATTTCGGCATTGGCGTAGCCATACTGGTTCGAGAACGGAACACCGGCCGGCAGGCCGCTTTCGAACAGGATCGTCATCGATATGGCGGGGTCGGATCGGTAGACGGGCGTTGCCACCGTGATATCGAAGGCGTGATCGGTGTAGACCGCTTTCAGATGGGCCGGCGTATCATTGCTGACGATCTGCGCATCAATGCCAACCTTGGCGAGTGCTTGGCGAAGATAATCACCGAATTGCTTGGTTTCGTTGAAGAACGGCGCTGGAAGCAACTTCAGCGTGAAACGGTTTCCGTCAGCGCCGCGCTTGTAGCCGGCTTCATCCAGAAGCGCTTCCGCCTTCGCCGGATCGAAGTCGTATTTCGTGACGTCAGGCTCAAAGAACGTCTTGTCATAGGCGGGTACGGGCCCCGAGGACGATTTCGCATAGCCAAGGAAAATCGTCTTCACGACGAAGTCGTGATCGATGGCATGGGCAAGGGCCTGTCGGACCCTGATGTCGGCGAGTTCCTTGCGGCGATGGTTGATTTCGACGATGAGCTGGTAAGTCAGACCCTCATAGCCGTTGGCATAGACCTTGAGGCCCGGTACCTTGGAAATCCGATCGAGATCAGCAAGGGGAACAGCGGAAAACGCCGCGAGTTGTATCTGCTCGGCTTCGAGCGCATTGCCGGCGGCCGCACGGTCAGGCAAGAATTGATAGACGATTTCGTCAAGCAGCGGCTCGTCTTTTTGCCAATAGGCATCATTCCGCTTGAGCAGATAGTATTCGCCGGGTTTGTACTCGCCGAATTTGAACGGCCCCGTGCCGACAAGTTGCTGGTTGGCCGGATTCTTGGCGATGTCCGTGCCCTCGTAGATGTGCTTCGGCACAACGGAAGTCACGACCGGCAATGCATTTCGAATGAGCTGGAACGGTGTTGGCTGCGAAAACTTGAGAATCGCCGTTTGCTCGTCGGGCGTTTCGACCCTTTCGAGATTCTTGAAGACGACACGGCCGAGATTCTGCAGCTTCTTCCAGACTTCGAGCGCCGAGAATGCAACGTCGGCCGAAGTGAACGGCTTGCCATCGTGCCAGGTAACGCCTTCGCGCAGCTTGAACGTAGCAGTCAATCCGTCGGCCGATCCCTCCCAGGACGTCGCAAGGCGCGGCGAAAGCCCGTCCTTGCCCTCGTAGGCTTGCTCGGCGAGTGGCTCGATCACCTTGCTGGCAACGAAGAACACGCCGTTGGAGGCGACGATGGCCGGATTGAGATTGGCGGGTTCGCTATCGCCTGCAACGACCAGGCGCCCGCCCTTGACAGGCGCCGCCTCTGTCGCCCAGCCCGACCGACCAAGGGAGGCCATCGCCGCGGCGCTGGCGGTCGAGGCAAGAAAAGCGCGTCGATTAAAGATGATACGGGACATTGCTAACCTCTCGGGCTCAGATGGGAGATTGATTTGACAGGATTTCGTTAAGGGCCGAAACTACGATGCGCGCGAATTCAGGTTCGGCCGAGGCTCCCATGTGGCCGACGCGCAAGACCTTTCCTGCCGTGTCGCCGCGTCCGAGCGAAAGAAGAATTCCGTGATCGTTCAGCAGTCGATCGCGCAGGGCGATATCGCTCCATTCTTCGGGCACACGAAACGCCGTCGTCGTGGATGAAGACCAGCTTTCCCGTTTCGGCCAAAGCGACAATCCGAGTTGCGCCAGGCCGTCCCGCATGACCAAAGCGGTCTGCGAATGACGGGCCCAAACATTCGTCGGGCCTTCGCTGAAATAGCGATCGAGGGCCGCGTCGAGCCCGTAAATCTGCGAAATCGACGGCGTCACCGGAAATGTCCGGCCGGGTTCCGAGGCATCCTTCCAGGCAAGGAGGCTGAGAAATGATCCAAGCGGTGCATCCCTGTTCGCCTCGATCTTCTTCCAGGCACGCGCGCTCACAGAAAGGAGGCTCAGGCCGGGCGTACTGCCAAGACATTTTGACGGCGATGTGATGAAAATGTCCGCATGCACCTCATCCGGGTGGACATCGAGTCCGGCAAAGGAAGACACAGCATCGACAATGAGGTAGGCGCCATGTTCGGCGATCACCGCGCCGATCTCGTGCAAAGGATTGAGCGTGCCGGATGGGGTCTCATGGTGACAGACCGAAACGATGTTGATTTCCGGCCGACGTTGCAGCACTTTGCCAACGGCCGCGGCATCGATGACCTCGTCGAAAGGCACGGCAAGCTCGACGACCTCGTTGCCATAACGTCCCGCCCAGAGGTCGAAGCCTTTCCCGTAGACGCCCGACACGAGATTGAGAACGACGTCGTCTTTTCCGATCAGTGCCGCAGCGGCCGCTTCGATCCCGAGAATCGCCTCGCCCTGCATGATCACTGGCGCGAGGCCAGTGCGAAACGCCCCGCGCAGCTTCTCCACGACCTCAGCATAATAATCCTGGAATGCGGGATGATAATCATAGATCATCGGCCCGCCCAATGCTTCGAGCACTTCCGGGTAGGCCGGGACTGGACCGGTAGTGAGCATGAGGGGCGGAATGGGAAGCCTGGATTGCACTGCCGAACTCGTCCCGTCGTCTTTGATGCGCTGTAGCCAACGCAGAACATATTCCGCCGATGGCCGGAAACCAAGAAAAACTGTTTCAATCCTTAGCTGTCCGGCAGCGAGGAAAATTCCAAGCGACAAAGGATTCTACCGGCCTCCGCCCTGCCGGCTTGCCTGCACGCAATTGTCAGGGAAACGTTCTGGCGCAGACATCGTTTGTTCGCCATAGTGACCCCGCTTACAAGCAACAGACAGGACGGTATCATGAGCAAATATGTCTTGATCGGTTCGGAGGGATGTGGATCGGCAGTCGTCGAGCTTGCCATGCGCGAGGCCGGAGCGGAGTTCGAGCTCGAAGAAATACCCTACCTGGAACCTGGTCCGGACCGCGACCGCCTGCTGGAGCTCAATCCGCTCGGACAGGTTCCGACCCTCATCATGCCCAATGGCAGCGTCATGACCGAGAGCGCGGCCATTATCTTTCATCTTGCGGATGCCTTTCCTGATGCGCGCTTCGTTCCGTCATCGAGCGATCCGCAACGTCCGGCGTTCCTACGCTGGCTTCTCTATATCAACAGTGAGATCTACCCGACGACAACATTCGCCGATGACCCCCGCCGCTGGAAAATATCCGAGACGAAAAGCCAAATGTACAAGGACACCATCGATCAATACCGCGTGGAACTGTGGGGCCACGTCGAGGAGGTCGCGGACGATCGGTATTTTCTTGGCGAGCGTCTTAGCGCGATCTACTTCTACATCGCGGTGATGCGCCATTGGCGGCCGGGAAAGGATGCCTTTGCAAAGGCCCTGCCCAAACTTACTGCAATTGCCGATAATGTCTCTCGCCTCCCCCAGTTTGAGGGGATTTTGAAGCGAAACTTTCCAGAAGCCTAGTCTGCCAGTTCGGCCCAGGTGGGCGCGTGATCGCTGGCATTCGCCCTTCCACGCACATCACGTTCCACGCCAGCGCCCGTTACTCCTTCATAGGCTGCGGGCGATGCGAGGAGCATATCCAGCCGCAAGCCGGCATCCCTGTCCCAGGCATTGCGCATATAGTGCCAAAACGAATACATCGGCTTTTCCGGATGGAGTTCGCGCACGAGGTCGACCCATCCCTGACCGACCAGCTTGGCGAACGCCGCCCGGCTCTCCGGTTGAAGCAAGGCGTTGTCCCTCCACGAACGCGTGTTGTAGATGTCAAAATCCGTTGGGACGACGTTAAAATCACCCGCGAGAACAACGGGTATGTCCATTTCCAGAAGTTCCGCCGCGTATTTGTGTAGTCGCTTGAACCAGGCAAGCTTGTATTGGAATTTGGGCCCGGGCTGCGGATTACCGTTCGGCAGATAGATAGATGCAATCAGCACGCCGTTTACCGCCGCCTCGATGTACCGGCTCTGGATATCGTCGGCGTCACCGGGAAGCCTGTCGCGCGTCAGGATAGGACGAGTTCCCCGGGCGAGAATCGCGACGCCGTTCCAAGATTTTTGACCCTTCCAGACCGCTTCGTATCCGGCAGCGCGCAACTCCTTCGCCGGAAAGCTCGCATCCTCACACTTCAACTCCTGCAGGCAGACGACATCAGGCTTGAAGGCTTCCAGCCAATGCAGGAGGTTCGACAAGCGCTTGTTGATATTGTTGATATTGTAAGTGGCGATTTTCACTGGCGATCCCGCTGCCCGAACCGATACGAATTTCTACATCATTTCGTAGCGTCGCCAAGAGAATGCGCGGCGCCAGGCTTGCGGAACCTTTTGTTCCCGACCCGGTTCAACGCAATACGCAGTCCCATCTCGCATTATTCGCGGCTCATCACTACCTGTTCGTTCAGGGACGGGGGCCCAAGATCAACCGAGGAGCAGGAAATGAATCGCGGCATTACAATCAAACCATATCCGCAGCCGGTAACCGTTAGGTTCCACGATGTCGTCATCGCCTCCAGCGATCATCCTCTGGAATTGCACGAGCCCGGACATGATCCGGTGCTCTATTTTCCTTTCGATGATGTCTATTTCGTTCATCTCGAAAAGACTGACACGCATACGGAGTGCCCATGGAAGGGCACAGCCTCCTATTGGCGGGTCATGGGCCAGGGCGAGGCTTCGGACGACGCTATGTGGTCCTATGAAGAGCCGAAGCCAGAGGTCGCCGCGATCCGGGGCTACGGAGCCTTCGACCCCAAAAAAGTACGGTTCGAATAGGGCCCGACTGGCTGCAGAGTCGGCACCGTCGCTTCCTTGCGTGCTGCGCGGGAACCTTGCTCTCCACCCCTCGTTAGGGAGTATTCCCACCCAACACGAGGACGGTACCATGGCCACCGAGAATTCATTCGTCACTGACCGGGGTAATGGCGGTGAAACGCATCAGCATGTGCCTGAAAAGGGCCCGCATACCGGAACGGGCCACCTCACCACCAATCAGGGCATTCACATAAGTGACAACCAGAACAGTTTGCGCTCGGGCGAACGCGGTCCGACGCTGCTTGAAGATTTCGTGCTTCGCGAGAAAATATTCCACTTCGATCACGAGCGTATTCCCGAGCGCATCGTTCATGCCCGTGGGTCTGCAGCGCATGGCTATTTCGAGCTTTACGATTCGCTTGCCGATATCACCAAGGCCGATCTCTTTCAGCGCAAAGGCGAAAAGACACCAGTGTTCACGCGCTTCTCGACGGTTGCGGGCGGCGCTGGGTCAGTGGATACGCCACGTGACGTGCGCGGCTTCGCCGTCAAATTCTATACGAGGGAAGGCAACTGGGACCTCGTCGGCAACAACATACCGATCTTCTTCATCCAGGATGCAATCAAGTTTCCAGACCTTGTTCACGCAGTAAAAATGGAGGCCGACCGCGCATTTCCGCAAGCAGGCAGCGCCCACGACACCTTTTGGGACTGGGCGTCGTTGATGCCGGAAACAACACACATGTTGATGTGGGCCATGTCCGACCGCACGATCCCGCGCTCCTTCCGAACAATGGAGGGTTTTGGCATCCACACCTTCCGCCTGGTCAATGCCAAGGGCAAATCTACCTTCGTCAAGTTTCACTGGAAACCCAAACTTGGCCTGCAATCGACAGTCTGGGACGAAGCCCTGAAACTGCAGGCGGCGGACAATGATTTTCACCGGCGCGACCTCTGGGAAGCAATTGAGTCTGGCAACTATCCCGAGTGGGAACTTGGACTGCAGTTGTTCGACGAGAAATTCGCGGACGCACAGCCCTATGATGTGCTCGATCCGACGAAGATCATTCCAGAGGAAGTCATACCGGTCCGCCGCGTTGGACGCCTCGTTCTCGACCGCAACCCTGACAATTTCTTCGCCGAGACCGAACAGGTCGCCTATTGTCCGGCCAACATCGTCCCAGGCATCGATTTTACTAATGACCCTTTGCTGCAGGGCAGGCTGTTCAGCTATCTCGATACACAGAAATCGCGGCTGGGTACGGCCAATTTCCATCAACTCCCGATCAATGCGCCGAAGTGCCCCGTCATGAACTTCCAGCGCGATGGCCAGATGCAGATGAATGTCCCGAAAGGCCGCGCCAATTATGAGCCCAACAGCCTAGCCGCGCATGGTGAGGACGGTGGTCCGCGAGAATGCCCGGTCACCGGCTTCAGCACAGTGGAAGGCCGCACCGATCAACAGGAAAGTGGCGGCAAACTCCGCATTCGCGCCGAACTCTTCGGCGACCACTATAGCCAGGCGAGGCTCTTCTGGCGCTCGCAACAGCCTGCCGAGCAGGCCCACATTGCCTCATCGTTCGTATTCGAGTTGTCGAAAGTCGGACTTGACCAGGTTCCGGCCCGCATGGTCGCCAACTTGCGCAATGTCGATGAAGACCTCGCAAAGCGTGTAGCAAATGGGCTTGGCATGGAGCTTCCGAAGAAGGCGCAGGCCGCGCGAGACCCTATCGACATGGACGCCTCGCCTGCCCTCAGTATCCATGCCAACATGAAACCCACACTCGATGGCCGTTCCGTCGGAATCCTCATCGACGACGGTACCGATGCGTCGGTCCTTGCCGCACTGGCCAAGGCGGTCACGAAGGCTGGCGGCAAGGCCGTTGTCGTTGCGCCGAAAGTGGGGGGCGCCAAATTGTCCGACGGCGAGACGATGAAGGCTGATGGCCAGTTGCTCGGCACTCCATCGCAACTATTCGACGCAGTGGCGGTCGTTCTGTCGGCATATGCGGCCGGAAGGCTGGTCAATGAAGGCGCTGCCAAGCAGTGGGTCATGGACGCCTTTGGCCACCTCAAGGCAATCGGCTTTGCGCCATCATCCAAACCGCTGCTCGACGCTGCCGGTATCAAGGAGGATGCGGGCGTGGTGCCCTTGGAAAAAGGGTTCGCTGATGCTGCGGCCAGGCGGTATTGGGATCGCGAGCCCAAGCTAAGGATGCTCGCCTAAGCCATGTCCCATGCAGACAGATGAACTCGGTGCGCCAAGCTGCATTGACATCTCCTGATCCGTCTGCACGCTACCTTGCGTTGGGAAACTCGAGGTGGGGCCGTGGATCTTTATCCGACCTGGGACGACATCGGCATACGGCTAGGGCTGACAGTCGTGGCCGGTGCAATCATCGGATATAATAGGGAGGCAAGCGGTCATGCTGCAGGCCTGAGGACAACCCTGCTTGTCGGTCTCGCCGCCTGCATAGCGATGATACAGGCCAATCTTTTATTGACTACCGTTGGCAAGGCCCCTGACTCTTTCGTTAATATTGACGTGATGCGCCTGCCGCTCGGCATCCTTACCGGCGTCGGATTCATCGGCGGCGGCGCCATTTTCAAGCGCGGCGATCTCGTGACTGGGGTTACCACGGCCGCAACTCTCTGGATCATGACAGCGATCGGCCTTGCCTTTGGCAGTGGCCTGATCGAGCTAGCCTGCATAGCAACGGCCCTGGTTTACTTCATCCTATGGGCGCTGAAATGGCTGGATGTTCGCATTCCGCGCGAACGCCGGGCGATTCTATCGATCGTGCACAGGCAGGGCGAAACGGTGCTCAATATTCAGCGCGAGCTCGCCGCCATTGGCTACAGCGCACATTTCGTCAAGCAGTACAAGGCATTCGAAAGCGACCATTCAACTGCGACCTACGAACTACGCTGGCACAGATCGGAAATCTCAGGACCACCGCTTGATCTTATTGAATTCGTCGAGAAAAATCACACGATCGAACTGTTCGATACGATCCACGACTCCGACAAGGGCTAATGCGGCGGCTCTGTCTTATTCCAAGGGTACGACATCGACCGACTGTTTGCCTTCTTGCGCACCGCTGGTCTTCAGCACCCCGACGATCGGCGACACATCAGCGTAATCGCGGCCATAGCCGATGGTAATGTGATCATTACCCGCCACCATATTGTTGGTCGGGTCGAACTCCTGCCAACCGGCCTCGCGACCGCACCACGCCCTCACCCAGGCATGCATCGCGTCGGCGCCTTCGAGCCGTTCCTCGCCGGGCGGGGGAATCGTGCGCAGAAACCCACTGACATAGCCGGCCGGAATGCCCAACCCGCGCAATCCAGCGATCATGACATGGCTGAAATCCTGACAAACCCCAGCCTTGAGATCGAATGCCCGCCGCGCCGATGTGCGCACGTCCGTCGCATCCGTATCATAGCTGAAGTCCGTATGAATGCGGCTATTGAGGTCGCTTACGGCTTCCATTACCGTGCGCGCCTGCGTGAGACTTTTGGCAGCATAGGCCGTGATTTGCGGATCGATCGCGGCATAGGAGCTCGAAGTCAGGAAGTGGTGCGGCGCATCCGCGGCGATCGAGAGAACACTGCGGATCTCCTTTTGCAATCCGACCATATCGGGCGAAACATCAAGCATTGTTGGCGGACGTGTGACGTTGACGCGGGCCGTCATTGTCACGTCGAGCGTTTCGTGCGGATTGCGATAGGCGATCGAACTCACGGTATTGGCAAAGAAATCCACAAACTCGGAACGCTCTGCTGCAGCCGGGTCAAAAGAGAGACTCGATGCAATTACACGCTGAACGCCAGGCATTGTTTGCGGCATGACGCGGATATGATGTCGACCGCCCGCGGCGGAACGCTCGTAATCGTAGTGAAGATGCAAGCGAATATTGTAAAGCATCGGCGGCTCGCCTCAGGCGAAATAGGTGTCGGAAATGGTATCGGAGAGCGTTCCGATTTCATAGGCAAGGTCGTAGAGTTTCTCGGGCGTGAGCTCTGTTGCCTCCATGATTGCCAGATCGGTGTGAAGTCGCAGCACCTTTTTCATGAGTACCGGCATTTGGGTGCCTGAATCGCGTGGAGGCAAAAGATTGAACTCCGTTTTTAGCGCTTCGAGCTGGAAAAGAATGGAGCGCGGGTTGAGCGGATCGAGCGCGAGAAGATCGAGTACGCTAACACGTCCTGAATAAACGCTGTATTGGCGGCGGTGAGTCATGACGCTGTCGCCGATCTCCAGCAGCATTTCCAGGGCCCCGTCGGGCGCGTCTGGTCGCGACAGCGTCGCGAGGGTACGCGCCATGCCGATGCCGCGTTCGACCCGGCGGCCGATTTCAAGAAAGCGCCAGCCGGTAAAGCGGTACATGTTCTCGTGTACGAGGCCGGAGAAACCCGCAAGCTTGCGCAGGATAATGGTCATGGCCCGCGTTGTGTCGTCACCCGGCGCAACCACGTCCTTGAAGCGATGGATCGTCTTCGACAGATCCCGCAGTGCCAGCCAGCCATCGGGCGAAAACCGGTCGCGGATGCGGCTGGCGCTGAGCATCGCGCCGTCGACCGAACGCAACAATCCTTTCGGAATGGCACTATCGAGATCAACGCCAAGCGGCTTCAGATAGGCACGCATTTCAGCAAGCAGCGGCAATTCCATATTGGCCGCCTCAGCATGACGGGCATGGCAGGCGCGCAGAATACGGGCTGTTCCTTCGGCACGCTCGATATAGCGGCCCATCCACATCAGGTTTTCCGCTGCGCGGCTGGGTAGGGTTCCCGGCACATTGCGGCGGAAGACATCGTCCTCGCGCGGCAAAAGCGTGTCCTTGCCGACCGGACCGCTGCTGGTGATCCACACGTCTGCCGCCTGCCCGCCACGCTGCATGGCGATTGCAGCGGTGTCGAGGGTAAGACCAACGCGGGCAAATCCTCCGGGCAAGAAGCTCCACCCACGTTTTGTGCGGGCGGCGAAGACGCGCAGGACAAAAGGGCGCGGCTCCAGCTTGCCATCGACGTAGACTGGCGTCGTTGAGAGCTTGACCGCCTCTTGCCCGACGAGACCGCGCCCGTCGGCCTGCAGTCTTGCAAGAAGCTCGCTGCGTGCGCCGTCATCAAGCGCCGAACCCAATGAAGTCGCGCCCAAATCCTCGAACGGCAAACGTGTGGACATAGCCGGCCCGACCATCATCTGGTCGAGATTATCCACGACATGTCGGCGCTCCTTGTCCTGTCCGCACCACCACGTGGCGATACTGGACAGCATCAGGTCACGCTTGTGAAGCGCATTCGATATTGCCGGCAGAAACGCCAGCAAGGCTCGCGTCTCCAGAATGCCTGAACCGAGGGCATTGACGAGCGAGACGGAACACTGCCTGAGCGCTCCAACGATCCCGGGGGTTCCAATCCACGAATTCGCCTTCAGTTCTAGCGGATCCATATAAGCGGCATCCATACGCCGCCACAGCACATCAATTGGCTTCAGGCCGGAAACGGTGCGCACCATCACCTTGCCCTTGCTGACGGTGAGGTCATCTCCCTCCAGCAGCATGAAGCCGAGGTAGCGCGCGATGTAAGCGTGTTCGAAATAGGTTTCGTTGTTCGGACCTGGCGTGAGGATCGCCGCCCGCCCCTGCGGGTTCTTGACCAGCGCTTGCAGGGACTCGCGAAATTCCTTGAAGAACCCGGCAAGACGATGAACATTCATGGCGGCGGAGACGTCCGACAGGGCGCGCGTGCTGGCTACGCGATTTTCGAGTGCAAACCCCGCGCCCGAAGGCGCCTGTGTGCGATCACCAAGAACCCACCACTGTCCGTTCGGTGCACGCCCGAGCTCAAATGCACAGAAATGTAGGAAATGTCCGCTCGCCGGCTTCACGCCCGCCACCGCATGCAGGAATTCGGGATTCGATGCGATGAGGTCCGGCGGCAGCAGCCCCTCTGTGATCAGCCGATTCTCACCGTAAACATCAGCGACGATCGATTCGAGGAGATCGGCACGTTGGGCGAGACCGAGCGTAATCGACTGCCAGTCGTCCTCGTTGATCAGAAGCGGCATATGCGCAAGCGGCCATTCCCGCTCCTGCGTACCGGTTTCGTCGTAAACGCGGTAATAGACGCCCGCATCGTGCAGGTATTGACTGGCACGGGCGAAACGCGTCGCGAGTTTTTCGGGCCCGATCTGGTCGAGCTGGTGCAGGAGCGATTCCCAACCAGGCCGCACCCCGCCTGTAGGATCGATCATTTCATCGGCGACGTTCGGTAGCGGTTGATAGCCGGCAAGCAGGCCTGTCTCGATTCGGCTTCTGGCGGGGGGGTGATTATACGGACCCATTCAATCTCACATTTGTCGAATCAACTCGGCCGTGGCCGTCTGAGATCGAGGGTCATCGGGAACTCGCCGGAGGGCTGCTCCCTTCTGAGTTCATATCCCCCCACCGTATGCCCGCGCGCTTCGAACCTCGCGAGGCGGCGCGCCTCAGCCTCGTTCGAATTGACCGGGAACGTATCATAACTGCGCCCGCCCGGATGTGCGACATGATAGACGCAGCCGCCGATCGCTCTCCCGGACCATTGATCGTAGATATCGAAGACGAGCGGTGTATTGATCGGTATCATGGGATGCAGACCGCTGCGCGGCTGCCAGGCCTTGTAGCGAACCCCAGCCACCGCTGTTCCCTGCATGTCGGTGATCTGAAGTGGCACTTCGCGTCCGTTGCATGCAACGCTGTGGCGGGCAGGATTGAAATTCACCATCTTGACCTGCAGCCTTTCGACCGAACTGTCGACGAAGCGCACCGTTCCGCCAATCGCCCCCTGTTCGCCCATCACGTGCCATGGTTCCAACGCTTGGCGAAGTTCCAACTTGACCCCTTCCTTTTCAATCTCGCCGCAGAACGGAAAGCGGAACTCGAGTTGCGCCTCGAACCATTCGGGCCGGAAGTCGAAGCCGTTCTCGCGCAGGTCAGCGAGGACATCCAGAAAATCCTGCCAGACAAAGGCCGGGAGCATGAAACGATCGTGGAGCGACGTGCCCCATCGCACAAATCCGCCTTCGATTGGCTTGTTCCAGAAGCGCGCAATCAGTGCCCGCACCAACAATTGCTGTGCAAGGCTCATGCGCGCGTTGGGAGGCATTTCGAAGCCGCGGAATTCGACGAGACCGAGCCGTCCGGTCGGTCCATCCGGGGAAAAGAGCTTGTCGATGCAGACCTCAGCGCGATGCGTGTTACCGGTGACATCGATGAGCAGATTGCGGAAGAGCCGATCAACCAGCCAGGGCAGCGGCGGCGCGCCGCGCCCGGGCATGGGCACCTGCGCCATGGCGATTTCGAGTTCGTAGAGACTGTCGTGGCGCGCTTCATCTATGCGCGGCGCCTGGCTCGTCGGCCCGATGAAAAGGCCGGAAAACATGTAGGACAGCGAGGGATGTCGCTGCCAATGCAGGACAATGCTCTTCAACAGGTCCGGCCGGCGCAGAAACGGACTGTCGTTGGGCGTCTCGCCACCGACGACGACATGGTTGCCGCCGCCCGTACCCGTGTGCCGCCCGTCGATCATGAACTTGTCGGCGCCCAGCCGCGACTGCCGCGCCTCCTCGTAGATCGCCGTCGTTGTCTCCACGCATTCGCGCCAATTGGCGGCGGGATGGATGTTCACCTCGATGACGCCGGGGTCCGGCGCAACGCGGATAACGTTGATTCGCGGGTCCTGCGGGGGACTATAACCTTCGATATGGACCGGCATTCCGAGCTTTGCCGCCGCCGCCTCGGCAGCGCCGACAAGTTCGAGATAATCTTCGAGCGCCTCGACCGGCGGCATGAAAACGCTGAGGCGTCCCTCGCGAGGTTCAACAGAGATCGCGGTGCGCACTGCCCCGCCAATATCTCCGAGTTCCTGCTCGACCCGCTCCTGCAGGCCGCCCTCCGCAGCGGTAAAGGAGGCAACGGCCTGCTGCGCATCTCTGCCCGTCTGGGCCGCTTCGGCAATGGAATCGGCCAGGGGTCCGCGCTCCACCGAGGGATCGACCGGAACGATATAGGGATATTCCGAGGGCCGCACATGCGGCAATGACCCAAGAGGCAGGCGGTAACCGACAGGGGAATCCCCAGGCACCAGAAAAAGCTTGCCGCGGCGCGTCTTCCATTTCTCGCTTCGCCAGCGCGGACCGGCAACGGCCTGGCTGTTCCAACGCTGTACCGGCAGCACATAGCCGGTCGGTCGCGTAAGGCCGCGCTCGAAAACTCGAGCCATGCGGCTGCGTTCCTCAGGGTCCTTGAGCTTCGAGTTGGACGGATCGACATTGGCCGGCAAATTGCCTTCCTTGACAATCCACTCGGCGGGGTCTTCGTAGGCTGGCGCCACCATCTCGCTTTCAACGCCGAGTATGTCCGCCATGCCGGTCAAAAGCTTTTCGGCATCCTCGGGCTTGATGTCGGCCTTGCTGTTTTCCGTGGCAATGAGGTTTGGGTCGACCCAGATCGGCTTGCCGTCCTTGCGCCAATAGAGCGAAAAGGTCCAGCGCGGCAGGCTTTCGCCCGGATACCACTTGCCCTGCCCGTAATGCAGGAACCCACCGGGCGCGAAACGATCGCGCAGGCGGCGGATCAGCATGTCCGCCTTCTCGCGCTTGGTCGGGCCGACCGCGTCGGTGTTCCACTCGCCGGATTCAAAATCGTCGATCGATACGAACGTTGGCTCGCCGCCCATCGTCAGCCGCACGTCACGCTGTTTCAGCATTGCGTCGACCTTGTCGCCCACGGCGTCGAGGGCCGCCCAGGATTCATCCGAGAACGGTTTGGTGATGCGCGGATGTTCGGAAACGCGCGTCACATGCATGTCGAAGTCGAACTCGACATTGGCGGGCTCCGCCATGCCTGAAATAGGGGCGGCGTTGCGATAGTGGGGCGTTGCGGCGAGCGGGACATGGCTCTCGCCCGTCAGCAGTCCCGATGTTGGATCAAGGCCGATCCACCCAGCTCCCGGAAGATAGACCTCGCACCAGGCATGAAGATCGGTGAAATCTTTGTCGGTTCCCGCCGGCCCGTCAAGCGCGACGAGGTCCGGCTTCAGTTGGATCAGGTAGCCCGAGACGAACCGCGACGCGATGCCGAGATTACGCAGCGCCTGCACGAGCAGCCAACTCGAATCGCGGCAGGAACCGGTTGCGACACCAAGTGTGGTATCGGGGTCCTGAACCCCTGTTTCCATGCGGATGACATAGCCGACGTCACGCTGGATGCGCGCATTGAGATCGACAATGAAATTGACCATATTGGTCGGGCTGCGGTCGATCGTATCAAGAAAGGCGGCGAGCAGCGGGCCCACTGGCTCGGGCTTGAGGTAAATCGAAAGATCGTCCCTGATTTCTTCCGGATAGGCGAATGGCCAAGTCTCCGCCACCGGTTCGACGAAGAAATCAAATGGATTATAGACCGTCATGTCCGCGACGAGGTCGACCTCGATCTTCAGTTCGGTTACCGGCTCCGGAAATACGAAACGGGCGAGGAAATTGCCGTATGGGTCCTGCTGCAGATTAACGAAGTGATTGGAAGGACTGACTTTCAGGGAGTGGCTGAGAACCTTCGTGCGCGAATGCGGCGCGGGCTGCAGGCGAATCACCTGGGGTCCAAGCATGATCGGACGGTCATATTTGTAATGGGTCAGATGGTAGACTGCAGCGTAAATTGCCATGTCGCCTCGAGGTACTTTCAGCGGGTTTCTTGCGAAACGAATTGAAACCTAGACTACTCTCATTCTTTGGGCACGTCTTAAAATGCGCTGTTGCCATTTTTTTTAGCACTTCAGATTTTTGCCGTATAAACGAGCTTGCCAGCAGCCGTATCCCCGCATAGCATCCGCGCCGATGGTTTCTCCGGAATGACAATACCGGAGATGAAAAGGGAACACGGTGAGGCGTACCCAAAAGGGACCGAGACCGTGGCTGCCCCCGCAACTGTAAGCGGCGAGCATTGCCTGGATTATGCCACTGATCCAAGGATCGGGAAGGCCGGGCAAAGCTGAGACCCGCGAGCCAGGAGACCTGCCATCTTTCTGAGATTCGAACCGGACGGGGTGTGCCGGGAGCGATGCGATGTCTCCGGCGCTTCGTAGGCTGCGGCTTGCGTGTTGCGATCTCGGCCGGACGTCGGCGTTCCCAATCCTGTCCAAACCAAGGACAGGTATGCATTTCGCCCTCTATCTTTTTTGGTTTTGGCCTGCGTCCTCCCGGGGTCACCCGGTTGACACGATCATTTTTTCGGAGTCATACGATATAACATTACATATTTCCCCGATGCGACTTCCGGTGTCGGGATGAGGTCTTTCAGCATGGAGAATATCCGATCATGAGCCATGTCGTACTCAGCACTGATACGGTCAGCTATCGAATCGCCGGCAAATGCCTCGTTGATGCGGCGACCTTGAGCGTTTCATCCGGATCGCGTCTTGCCATTATCGGTCCGAACGGCGCTGGGAAGTCCACGCTGCTGCGCATGTTGGCTGGGCTCACCGAACCCACTACTGGCGACATCCACCTGAATGGTCGCGACATCAACCGCTTGACGGCGCTCGAAAGGGCACGCCGGTTCGCCTTCGTTGGCCAGTCCGACATGCCGGACGCTCAGTTGCGCGTCAACGACTATGTTGCGCTGGGGCGCATCCCGCATCGAGGGGTCTGCGGCGCCGCGAAAGACCAGGAGATCGTCGATAATGCTATGGCCTGCGCCGATATCGCCATTTGCGATGCGAACTATTGGTTCGCTGTCCGGGGGCGAGCGGCAACGGGTGCAACTCGCAAGGGCGCTTGCGCAACAGCCGGCGATCCTCTTTCTCGATGAGCCAACCAATCACCTCGACCCGAAGGCACGCAGCGCCTTGCTCTCCGTCGTCGCCGGGCTTGGGGTAACCACCATTGCCGTCCTGCACGACCTGCCACTTGTTGCCCCATTCGCCACGCATGTGGCTGTCATGCACGCAGGCAAGGTTGTTGCCACCGGCCTCCCAGAGCAAACGCTGACACCGCGCATCGTCAGCCAGGTGTTCGACCTCGACGTACTGCGCCTGCGCCACCCTCATCAGGATCGGGAACTCATGGTGTTCGATGCCCCCGGACCTAGTCCATCTGACCACACAAGGAGAATCCTATGAAGAAAGCCCTTATCGCCCTCGCGCTATCGTTATTGCCGGCGTCGGCCTTTGCTTTTCCTGTAACGGTCGACAATTGTGGCGCGCCGCTCACTTTCGACGCGCCGCCGAAACGCGCCGTCATACAGGACATCAACATGAGCGAGATGGCCTTTGCGCTAGGCCTCCAACCCTCGATAGTTGGGGTGACCGGGATTACCGGGTGGTACAAACTGGATAATGCATTCAAGAAGCAGCAGGGATCGATCCCGGAACTTGCGCCCAAATATCCGACCATCGAGAACCTTGTCGCGGCCAACCCAGATCTCTCCTTTGCCGGCTGGTATTACGGCATGAAACCAGGTGGCGACGTCACCCCTGACACGCTCGCGCCCTACGGCATCAAGACGCTGGTCCTGACCGAAAGTTGCGTACATCTCGACAAGAACCGTCCAGCCGCTTCGATGGATCTGCTTTACGGCGATATCGAGAAACTCGGGAAGATCTTCGGCAAGGAAGCGGAAGCCGAGAAACTCGTGTCCGGCTGGAAGGAAGAGCTTACCGCAATCAAGAGCAAGTTCGGAGGCAAGGGCGATACACGTGTTTTCCTTTACGATTCGGGTGAGGACAAGCCCTTCACGGCCGGCAGGTTCGCGATGCCCAATGCCTTGATCAGCGAGGCGGGAGGCGTGAACATCATGGCGGACATGGAGACGAGTTGGGGCGCGACCTCCTGGGAAACGGTCGCTGCCCGCAACCCGCAATTTCTCGTCCTGCTCGACTATCAGGATGACGCCGGATATCGGAAGCTTCTCGATTTCCTGAAGTCGCATCCGGCGATGAAAGAAACCGACGCAGTAAAGAATGAACGCTTCGTCGCGCTTCGCTACGCGGAAATAACGCCCGGCCCCGCCAATATCGAAGCCATCGGCAAGATCGCCCGCGCCATGCACCCGGAAGCATTCTGAGTGGCGCATGTTCACCCCCGCTTACTCGTTATCGCGGTCGTCGCCATGCTCGCGCTCGCGCTCGCCTCGATCGCCTATGGCTCCACGTTGATCCCGCTCGCCGACGTATTCGGTGCTCTGGGCCATGCCGCCGGCTTTAGTGACAAGACCATCGCCGCGCCGATCGAACGAATCGTCATCGACTTGCGCCTGCCACGGGTCATCCTTGCCCTGTGTGTCGGCGCCGGCCTCGGCGTCATCGGCGCAATGCTCCAGACCGTGACGCGCAACGACCTTGCCGATCCATTCCTCTTCGGCCTTTCCTCGGGCGCCGCGGCAGGCGCCGTCTCGGTGATCAGCATCTTCGGCGACCGCTTCGGCATCTGGACCTTGCCGATTGCCGCCTTCAGCGGTGGAATGCTCGCCGCCTTGCTGGTGTCGCTGCTCGTTCGACGCATCGAGGGCCAGGGGCCGGAGCGGTTAATTCTCGCCGGCCTAGCCGTCTCGTTCCTGTTCGCGGCCCTCACCAACTACGTCGTGTTCCTCGGCGATCAGCGCGCCGCCCATTCGGTGCTTTTCTGGACGCTTGGCGGCCTTGGGCTCGCGCGCTGGGATAATGTGCCGCTGGCAATCCTCGGGCTCGCCGCAATCATCACCTTTGCCCTTTTCAACCACCGCAATCTCGATGCGTTCCTGGCAGGCGAAAGTACTGCCGAAAGCCTCGGCGTGCGCGTTGCCCGCACACGCAGCGTCGTCTTCATCGTTTGCGCTTTCTCGACGGCAATTTTCGTGTCAGTGGCGGGCGTCATCGGATTTGTTGGCCTGATGATTCCGCATCTTGCGCGTCGCTTCGCTGGCCAGCTGCACGCGGGTCTCAGCATCGCCTGTGCAATCCTTGGTGCCATCCTGATCTTGCTCAGCGACCTTGCGGCACGGCTGTTGCTCGCACCGCAGGAACTACCGATCGGCATTGTCACCAGTTCGGTCGGTGCATTTTTCGTGATGACGATCTTGTTGCGCAAGCCGCTGGGCTAAAGCTTTCCACGCGCGACGAAATGAGGGTTGGCAAAATCGGCGTCGTGCGCCTGATTGCGCCGGCCGTAGGTAAGCGGCTTGCCGTCGAGAGTCAAAGTGATGCCGCCTGCCCCGCGCAGCACGGCATCGCCTGCCGCCGTGTCCCATTCCATGGTGCGACTCAACCGGGGATAGATATCGGCCTCCCCTCGCGCCAGCAGCCCGAACTTGAGCGATGATCCGACCGAAACGCAGTCAGCAACGGCGAATCGTCCGAGATAGGCGTCGGTCTCGGGTGTTCGGTGTGAGCGGCTCGCGACCGCAGTCAATGCGTGCGGCGCCGAACGGCAGGCGATGTCTTGTCGTGCAGCGACGGTTCCATTTTGATTGACATCAACTTGCTGCGCCCCCTCCGGACCGCCGGCAAACAGCCAGCCGCGAACCGGCGCATAGACCACGCCCAGGATTGGCACCCCATGCTCTATCAAGGCGATATTGACGGTGAAATCGCCGTTACGGCTTACGAATTCACGCGTACCGTCGAGCGGGTCTACGAGGTAAAAGCGCTCACCGAGATCACCGGGCACATGACCAGCGGAGATTTCTTCCTCGGCCACGACGGGTATGTCAGGCGTTGCCGAACGCAGTGCTTCAAGAATAAGTGCTTCAGCGGCGCGGTCAGCGGCCGTCACCGGCGACTTGTCGTCCTTGAGTTCGACGTCGCAGCCTTCCTCGTAAATACGCAAGACTTCCTGACCGGCAGCAATCGCGGCCTTTTCGAAGAGAGCGAGAAGGCCACTATGGAATGTCATGCATTCGCCTCCACCCTGCCGGGTTCAGACGAACGTGCCGGACGGGCGGCAGTCCAGAGGGAGGTGATGGCCAACTGCATGACTCTGCTCAGATCGACCACGAACTCTGGTCGTAGTTGAAGATGATGCCACGCTCAGCAAGCAGGTTTTCGACCTCCGAGGCAAGCTCTTCCGTCGTCCGGCCAATCGTTTTCAGATGCAACTCGGGATTTTCCGGCACTTCATAAGGCGAATCGACGCCCGTGAAATTCTTGATCTCGCCGCGCAGCGCCTTGGCATAGAGGCCTTTCGGATCGCGCCGCGCACATTCCTCAAACGGCGTATCGACAAAGATTTCCATGAATTCGCCATCGCCGAGCAGTTCGCGCGCCATTCTTCGCTCGGAGCGGAACGGCGAAATGAACGAGACCAGCACGATCAGCCCCGCGTCCACCATGAGCTTTGCAACCTCACCGACGCGGCGGATATTTTCGACCCGATCCTCCTCGGTGAATCCGAGGTCGCGATTAAGTCCATGCCGAACGTTGTCCCCATCAAGGATGTAGGTATGCTTGCCGAGTGAGGAGAGTCGCTTTTCGACGAGATTCGCCACCGTGGATTTGCCGGATCCTGAAAGCCCGGTGAACCAAAGAACGGCCGGCTTTTGATCGTTCAGCGCCGTACGCGAAGCCTTGTCGACGTCGAGTGCCTGCCAATGCACGTTCGATGCGCGGCGAAGGGCAAAGTCGATCATGCCCGCCCCGACCGTCGCATTGGTCAATCGATCGATGAGGATGAACGAGCCCGTTGAGCGGTTCGACTTGTAAGCGTCGAACACAATCGGTTCCTGCGTCGAAATATTGCAGACGCCAACCTCATTGAGGTCGAGCGATTTGGCAGCAACCTCGGCGAACGTATTGATATCGATTCGATGTTTGAGATCAGCGATCGTCGCCGTGACCTGATCGGTCTCGGTGCGCAGGATGTAGGAACGACCCGGAATCAGCGCATGCTCGGCGAACCATACGAGACGGGCAGCAAACTGGTCCGCAACTTCCGGGCGGGCGCCCGGCGCGACAAGCATATTGCCACGTGAAACCTCAACCTCATCGTCGAGAACGATGGTGACGGCCTCACCTTCGCCGGCACGATCGAGATCACCATCCCAGGTAACGATGCGCTTAACGCGGGATACCTTTCCGGATTTCGCCACGACGACCTCGTCGCCTGGTGCCACGGAACCCGAGGCGATCGTGCCGGCAAATCCGCGAAAATCGAGATTCGGGCGATTGACGAACTGCACTGGAAAGCGGAAGGGTCGCTCGGTTTTCGCCTGATCGAGTGGAACGGTCTCGAGATGCTCAAGCAGCGACGGCCCCTTATACCAGCGGAGATTGTCGGAAGCGCCCATGACATTGTCGCCATAGCGTGCCGACAACGGGATCGCTTGTATCGTGTTGAATCCGAGATTGTCCGCAAATGCTTGATAGTCTTCGACAATCTTGTCGAAGACTTCCTGCGAATAATCGACGAGATCGATCTTGTTTACGGCAAGAACGATATTTCGGATACCCAAGAGGGAGGTAATAAAGCTGTGACGCCGCGTCTGCCGCAATACACCCTGCCGCGCATCGACAAGCACAATGGCAAGGTCCGCGGTCGAAGCGCCGGTCGCCATGTTGCGGGTATACTGCTCGTGTCCGGGCGTATCGGCGACGATGAACTTGCGCTTCGGCGTCGAGAAGAAGCGATATGCCACATCGATGGTAATGCCCTGCTCGCGCTCGGCTTCAAGGCCATCGACCAGCAAGGCAAAATCGATGTCCTCGCCATTCGTGCCGTGCTTGCGGCTGTCATTGGTCAAGGCTGCAAGCTGATCCTCGAAGATCAGCTTGGTGTCATAAAGCAGACGACCGATCAGGGTCGACTTGCCGTCGTCAACCGAACCGCAGGTCAGGAAGCGCAATAGCGACTTCTTTTCCTGTTCCGCCATATAGGCGCTTATTTCCTCAGCGGCTGCTTCAGCAGCAGAAATCTCGATCTGGGCTACTTTACTCATCAGAAATAGCCCTCACGCTTTTTCTTTTCCATGGACCCGGCCTCGTCCTTGTCGATCATTCGGCCCTGCCGCTCGGAGGTTCGGGCGACAAGCATTTCGCCGACAATTTCGGGAAGGGTCGTCGCGCTCGATTCAACGGCTCCAGTCAACGGGTAGCACCCAAGAGTCCTGAAGCGCACCATCCTGTCCTGCGGGACTTCGCCCGGTAGGAGCTTCATCCGCTCGTCATCGCGCATAATCAGCATGCCGTCGCGTTCCACGATGGGGCGCTTGGCTGCGAAATAGAGGGGAACGATGGGGATTTCCTCCTGCATGATGTATTGCCAGATGTCGAGTTCGGTCCAATTCGAAATCGGGAAGACACGGATCGATTCACCCTTGGCAACGCGGGTATTGTAAATCTTCCACATCTCAGGACGCTGGTTTTTCGGGTCCCAGGAATGCTGGGCGTTGCGGAACGAAAAAATGCGCTCCTTGGCGCGTGACTTTTCCTCGTCACGCCGCGCCCCGCCGAAAGCTGCGTCGAAGCCATACTTGTCGAGCGCCTGGCGCAGGGCCACCGTCTTCATGATGTGGGTATGGGTATTCGAACCGTGGACGAAAGGGCTGATCCCCTGCTCGATACCCTCCTGATTGCTGTGGACGAGAAGATCGAAACCAAGACGCTGAGCTTCCGAATCGCGAAACGCGATCATCTCCTTGAATTTCCACGTGCTATCCACATGCAGAAACGGAAATGGCGGCCTTGCTGGATAAAACGCCTTCTTCGCCAGATGCAGCATGACGGACGAATCCTTGCCGATGGAATAGAGCATCACCGGCTTGGCGAACGTTGCCGCAACCTCACGGAAGATGTGAATTGCCTCGGCTTCAAGACGCTGAAGATGCGTCAGGTTCTTGGTCATCAAAATACTATCCATCTGGGCCGGACGTGCTTTTGCGCCAGCCAACATCGTCAAGATACCGGCGTCTAACCAGTCGCCGGAACGTGCGGCAAAGATAGTGGAAGCGCGACGTTTTAGAAAAGGATGGTTTCACGCCCGTTGCGAAATCGACGCCAATTTATTGCTGTGACAAAGCGAATCTAAGAACGCCATTCCCCGCGATCGGAACGGGCGGCTCAAGCCGTTTTAAAAACTTGGTTCCGTGGAAAATTCATCCAGACTTATTGCGCGCCGAGACCGGCGACAAACTTCTCGAATTCGTTCGCATCGGCATAGGACTTCTGCGTACCCTCGCGGGTGATGGAGTCTGCGGCGTAGAGGGCGGCCTTCCTCAGCGAGGCTTCGATCTCGCGGCTTTCCACATAGAACCGGGCAAAACTGCCGATGAAAGCATCGCCCGCACCGGTCGTATCCTTGGGCTTCACCTTCAGCGGCTCGATCAGGGTTGCCCTGTCAGCCGTGATCAGCCGCGCGCCGCGCGACCCGAGCGTGACGATGACGGTGCGAATGCCCCTGGCGATCAGTGACCGTGCTGCTGTCTCGATCTCAGCGTCGGTGCCCGTCGGCAGACCCGTCAGTAGTGCAAGCTCCGTTTCGTTCGGGACGAGGAACGTCGCCTTGGTGACCTGCGTCGCATCGAGGCCGGGCACGGCCGGCGCGGGATTGAGAATGGTCTCTATGCCATGGCGATCAGCAAAGGCGATCGTGTAATAAACCGTCTCCAGCGGAACTTCCAACTGCATGAGAATGAGATCGCAGCGTTTCAGATCCTCGGACGCCGCATCAATATCGGCTGGCTTCAACTCGTTATTCGCACCCTTGATGATCAGGATGGAGTTCTCGCCGTGCTCATCAACGAAGATAGGTGCAACGCCGCTAGACTTGCCGGGAACCGTGCCGACATGCGTAATGTCGATGCCGTTATCCTTCAAATTCCTGATGGTGCTCTGACCGAAGACATCGTCGCCCACCTTGGTCACCATCATCACGTCGGCGCCGAGCTTTCCTGCAGCGACGGCCTGGTTCGCACCCTTGCCACCGAACCCCATGAAAAATGATGGCGCTTCCAAGGTTTCACCGGGGGCAGGCATACGAACGATCGACGTAACCAGATCGGTCATGTTGCTGCCGACGACGGCAATGCGGTGTGCCATTTACGAATCCTCCGTGAGCATTGTTCCATGTCTATATCAATGATCTGGCGGAAGGAAATAGCGGCCGTCGCAAACGTCGCCGATGCGCAAAGGCGATCGTCACGGTTGATCCGTAGTCACTGGCACGATGGCTGGGGCGCCTGGATTCGAACCAGGGAATGGCGGTACCAAAAACCGCTGCCTTACCACTTGGCTACGCCCCAAAATCTTGTTGCATGTCGAGCGAAGTGCCCGGCAGCGCGGCCTTATAACCTCTGGTGTCAGCTTGCGCAACGTGAATGATCGGCCATTTGTCGCTCTTCACAATTGTTTCCGCATAATTTTCATGACAAGGGTGGCATCGATTCAGATAGAGATCAATCGAGGCTCAGATTGCCCTTCGCCACCTTGCTTGTGCCGTTTATGACCACTGCCGTCGGCACCACCGTGCTGCTCGCCGCGATCATACTGTTACTTCCCGGCCATTTCCTGGGTGCGGCGATCACCGAAAGGTCCAATCATACGCAGCCGGCGCGGCAACTCGGTGGTCTAGCCATTGTTCCGATCGTCCTCGCCTCGCTTTGGATTTTCGGTCCGGCAGCCGGATTAGACGGAAGGTTTATGACTTCCAGCACCTTGGCAGCGCTGCTCTTGTGGATCACCGGGTTCTTCGACGATCGCCACCACTTGCCCGAAAGTGTTCGGCTTGTCGCCCAGTTGCTCGCCGCCGGTATCGCCGTCTATGGTCTCGGCAGCGAATTTCGCTTGCTCCCGGAGTTATTACCGCTTGCTGTCGAGCGCTTCCTACTTGCTCTCGCACTCGTCTATTTCATCAACCTAACCAATTTCATGGACGGTCTCGACCTGATGGTCGTTTCGGGATTGGGAATACCGCTGGCGCTGGTTGCGACATTTGCCGCGTTCGGCCTCGTTACATCTGGCACGGGCATGGCCGGTGCGTGCATCGCCGGAGGGCTCTTCGGTTTTGCATTCTTTAACCGTCCGAAAGCGCGGGTCTTTCTTGGTGATTCCGGCAGCCTGCCGATCGGGCTCCTGAGCGGCCTCGTCTTTTTCCTTGTCGCCCGTGACCTGTCGATCTCGGCCGGCTTGCTTTTGCCTTTGTTTTTCATCGCCGATGCGACATCGACGCTCATCATGCGACTCGCTGCCAGGGAGAACATTCTCGCCGCCCATTCAAAGCACGCCTACCAGATTGCAAAGCGGTCCGGCTGGTCAGTCTGGCAGATCGTCGCCTGCGTCGGCGCACTCAATCTCATACTCGGCATCTGTGCCATCATGACGTCGCATGGCGGACTCGTTCGCATCGCCGCCATTCTCGCGGGACTGATTGCAGCTACGCTATTGTTGTCCCGCTTTCGCGTCAGGAAACCGCCTGCCATCGGTTGAATGCAACTACGATGTTGCGCGCTCGTAAAGGAGCTTGCGAACACCCGCAGTATCGCGTCTCTCGATCAACAGCTGCAGTTCGGCTACGGCGTCCGGCAGTTCGTCAGCAGCATTCGTCCGGCGCTTGGCGCGCAGGATTTTCGTATGGCTGGTCGGCGCTACACCGGTCGGATCGTAAAACAGTTCCTCGTGCAGTTTCTCGCCGTCACGAATTCCGACCGTCACGATCTCGATATCGCCATCCGGATTGCTGCTGTCCTTTACGGACAATCCCGCGAGAAGGATCATGTTCTCCGCAAGGTCGCGAATGCGGACAGGCTCACCCATTTCGAGCAACAGTATATCACCGCCCTCTGAAAGCGCACCGGCCTGGATAATGAGTTCCGCCGCTTCGCGTACAGACATGAAATATCGGGTCATATCGTCATGGGTAACAGTGAGCGGGCCACCCTGTGCAATCTGTTCGCGGAACAGCGGCACGACGGAACCACTGGAGCCTATTACATTGCCGAAGCGGACCGACGCAAATATCTGGCCGGTTCCCGTCTGCTTGGCCACATCGCCATGGTGGCGCACGATCAGTTCGGCCCAGCGTTTGGTCGCCCCCATCACGTTGGACGGACGGACTGCCTTGTCCGACGAGATCAGGACAAAGTTGCGCACCCCCGCCTGCTGAGACATTGCGGCGAGCACATCAGTGCCGATCACATTGTTGCGCGCGCCTTCCACGACGTTCTCCTCGACGAGCGGCACGTGCTTATAGGCGGCGCAATGGTAGACATTTTCCACCTTGTGCTCGGCAAGGAGCGATCTGATCAGCGAAGCGTCACTGATCGAACCGAGGGCCGGCACGATCGCACAATCGCTCATTCCCGCTAGTTCGCGCTGGAGCTGGTAAATGCTGTGTTCGTTGAGGTCGAAGATGACGAGCTTCGCAGGGGCAAGCTTGACGATCGTGCGGCAGAGCTCCGAGCCGATCGAGCCGCCGGCACCGGTGACGAGTATCACGCGGCCTTCCACCGTCTTGTCGAGCAAAGTCGGATCGGCAGGCACGGGCGAACGACCAAGTAGATCGTCGATGTCGATATCGCGCAGATGGCTGACGAGATACTTGCCGGCCGTGAGGTCGGAGATCGCCGGAAGAATGCGCACCTTTACGTCAAGGGCTTTCAACTTGCCGATCAGCCGGCGGCGTTCGATGCCACTCAGCGACGATGTCGTGACGATCAACTCGCTGATACCGAAATTATCGATCAGCGTTTCAAGGTGCTGTGTAGGGTAAACACGAATGCCGAGAATATCCATGCCATGCAGACTTCTGTCGTCATCGACAAACCCGGCGACGGACACCTCGTTCTGGCTCCGCAGCGCGTTGGCAAGCTGGCGTCCAGCATCACCCGCCCCGAAGATCAAGCATTGCCGCGCCATGAGCTTGTCGCGCAGCGCACTCCACAGCAGCCATTTGGCGGCAAAGCGGCTGCCACAGATGACGCCAATGCTCAAAACCCAATAAAGGAACGGGATCGCGCGCGGAACGCCCTCAGCGCCGGTCATGAGCGTGAGGAAGGCCAGGCAGACCCAAAGGATGACGGAGATGGTCACCGCCTGGATCATCGTCCAGATCGCCTTGTCGGGCAGATAGCGGATGACGGCTCGATAAAGCCCGAAGCGAATGAATACGGGCAGCCCGATCAGCGGCGCGGCAACCATCAGCAATGCCTGTTCGCTGTTCGGGATGAAGAATGTACCAAATCGCAAGAGATAGCTGAGCCATACCGCAAAGGTCAGCGCGATCATGTCGAATACGACAAGGATCATTTGCTTGTAACGACGCGGCATCATGGAGACGCTTTGTCGAAAGTTTTCCAGTGTCATTGATCCTCGGTGTTCACGGCATGCAGAGCGGGCTTGATAAGGGAAGAACGTTCAAAACACCATTGAAAAAACACGTGGGCTCGGCCAGGCGCCTCGCCCTTCAATGGAACCCCAAACGGACGCAAGACCAGTAACATAGGGCTACATAAATGCAATGACCGCTTGCTCGTCAATCAATCAGCATTTGCATCGCCGGTTTATCCAACACAATCACAACGGCTGTACTGTCTGACGGTACGGTGGAGAGCGGAAAGGACAGCCACATGGACCAGACTTCGAACCTCAGATTGCCCTACATCGCTCCTTCCCAGGCGCAAAAGCACGTGACGCATAACGAGGCGATACGCGCGCTCGATGCGCTAGTGCAACTATCCGTGTTGAGCAGCAATGCACAGGTCCCCCCATCCGCTCCTCAGGAAGGCGACCGCCATATCATAGCGCCCAGCGCCAGTGGGGCTTGGGCCGGGAAGGACCAGCAAGTCGCGGCATTTCAAGATGGTGCATGGGCCTTCTTCCAGCCGAGGGAGGGTTGGAACGCGTGGGTCGGCAAAACGGCCGGTTTTCTCGTTTTCACCAACAACGCGTGGAAGTCGGTTCCCGGCGGAACCAATCCGGTCAGCGCGGTCGGCATCCAGACCGTTGCTGACGAAACGACCCGGCTTGCCGTGAAAAGCCCCGCATCCTTGTTTGACCATGGCGGGACCAGCCATCAACTGAAGATCAACAAGTCCGATGATAACCAAGCCGCTTCATTGCTGTTCCAGTCGAACTATCAGGGGCGTGCGGAAATGGGCACGATGTGGGGCCGTGATTTTCGCATCAAGACGAGCGCTGACGGCAACACCTGGCGCGATGTCATGCTCGTCGACAATGCGACCGGGATCGTTCGCTTTCCCAACGGCATGGCCAACGCAGCCACCGGCAAACGCCTGTCGGGCCTCATCCTTTTGCCAGCCGGTCCTGAGGCAACCGTCTATCAACTGCCCGGTAGCGCCACACCGCTATCCGCCAAGCTCGCCTCCATTGCTGCGGACATCATCACTCTGGCCACCAACGCGGCCGCGAATTTCTTCGCAACCTCGATGCGGGAAGTCGCGATGGTAAGACTTTGGAATGTCACCAAAACCCCGGCCCAGTCGGCCTGGGTCAAATGGGATACGGCCGCCAATGGTCTCCAGGTTTCGAATGCCGAGCACATCAAACAATGGGCGGCGGGTGATACGGTTCAGATCGCCGATCCTGCGAAGAAGACGGTCGCCATCGATATCTCCCCCTTGATGCAAAAGCGGCTTGGGGGCGTGTTCGCGCAGGATGGCGTCCTGCTGACGGTGGTCAGTGCCGGCAATCCTGTGAGTAGCCTTGTGCTACAGTGTGCTGATCTTTCCCCCCAGTCCGCAGCCAATCTCGTCTATTTCCGGGGTGATGAAACGCGCGCCTTCAGTATTGCTGGTGTCTTTGGGTAAGCCGTATCTCAACTGCCCCGGTAGGTCGAATAGGACCAGGGCGTGACCAAGAGCGGCACATGGTAATTCGCATCCGCATCGGCAATGGCAAAGCGTATCGGCACCTCGTCGAGGAATGGCGGGGTGTCGAGTGCAATAAGCTTGTGCTTGAAATATTCCTCGACGAAGAACGTCAGTTCATACCGGCCGACCGCCATCTCGTCGGGGGACAATAGCGGCTTGTCGGTCCTGCCATCCACATTGGTAATCGCGGTCTTCACCAGCAGGCGCCCATTTTCCTCGAGGCGATGCAGCGTCAGCGCCATACCCGAAGCAGGGTTTCCGGCGGACGTATCGAGTACATGCGTGGATAATTTTCCCATCTGAAACCCTCAATTGATCAAATCATGCAACCGAAACCGTGCAATCAACGCAATTTGCCGTAGGGCCTCTGCTACTTCCTCTCCAGCATTATGATCGAGGCGCTGGCGGAACGCTGCCATAATCGAGTGCCTATTGTGACCACGCACGGCAAGGATGAACGGAAAACCGAAGCGGCTCTGATAAGCGTTGTTGAGGCGATGGAACTCCTCGAATTCCGTGTCGGTCAAGCGGTCGAGGCCGGCTCCGCGCTGTTCACTCGTCGACTCGGCAGTCAGGCTCCCCTGACGAGCCGCCTTTCCCGCCAAATCCGGATGCGCCCGGATCAGGCCCAATTGCGCCGCCTGTCCGGCCTTCTCCACCGCCACAACCATTGCACCATGCAAGATCTCCACACTCGAGAACGGTCTCTGGCCCGCTACTGCCTCGGCGACCCAAGGCGAATGTTCGAAAACGCCACCAAGCGCGATGACGAAATCTTCCGTGCTTGCGTTGTTCAATTGTTCAAGCGTCATGTCCCCTCCCTCTTACTGCGTCTGTTGCGCTTTGGCCTCCCCTACTGAACGTAGAACGTTTTCCGGCGTTGCCGGAGAATCGAGATGTGGAACACCGCCGTGGATCGACGCGATCGCGTCGCGGATCGCCAGCCACACCGATATGCCCAGCATCAGCGGCGGTTCGCCGATCGCCTTTGAGCGAAACACCGTCTCCTCCCGGTTCGGCAGATTGTCGAGAACGCGGACGTTGAACTCGGGTGGAACATCCCGCGATCCCGGTATCTTGTAGGTGGAGGGCCCGACCGTGCGCAGCTTGCCTGCCTTGTCCCACCAAAGCTCCTCGCAGGTAACCCATCCCATGCCTTGGACGAAGGCACCTTCGATCTGGCCGAGGTCGATGGCGGGGTTAAGGGGGGAGCCGACGTCCTGCAGGATATCGGCCCTCAGACAGCGCGTTTCGCCCGTCAACGTGTCGACTGCCACCTCGGCCACGGCAGCGCCGTAGCTGAAATAGAAGAACGGCCGGCCCTTCATCGTCTTGCCATCCCAATGGATCTTCGGCGTTGCGTAGTGGCCGGCTTCGGAAAGCTGAACGCGCTTGGCCCAGGACATTTTTGCCAATTCGCCAAACGAAATCGATTCGTTTCCGGCGTGAACGCGGCCTTCGCGGTAAACGATCACGTCCTCGTCGACATCGAAGTGTTCGGCGGCCACCCGCGTCATTCTCGCCTTGATCGCGGTCGCCGCCTTGAATGCGGCCATGCCGTTGAGGTCGGAGCCGGTCGAAGCGGCGGTGGCGCTGGTGTTCGGCACCTTTCCCGTCGCGGTCGAGGAAATGCGCACCATGTCGAGA
>NZ_JBBNAM010000298.1:0-21328 GCF_037994425.1 Phyllobacterium sp. | reverse complement strand
AAGGCGCTCCAGTTCGGTGGAAGCCAGTCGAAGGATACCGACCAGATCCTTGTTTCGATGATTACCGACGTCACTGGCGCCGAGTTCCGCTATATCCCGTTCAAGAGCGGCGGCGAGGCAGCCGTCCAGCTCTCGGGTGGCCATATCGACGCCAATGTGAACAATCCCAATGAAAACCGTGGCCAATGGCAAGCCGGTATGGTCAAGCCGCTATGCGTTTTCCGGCCCGACCGGTTCCCCAAGAGCGAGCCCGTGCATGATGGCAAGGGCTGGCAGGATATTCCAACCTGCGCCGAGGCCGGGCTTGCAATCGACAGCTACCGCATGCCACGCACCGTATGGCTTCCGGCCGGAGTGGACGAAGGCGCAGTCGCCTTCTACCGTGATGTCCTGAAGAAAGTTTCCGAAACGCCGGAATGGGCGGACTATATCGCCAAGACCTCGCAGACGTCGCAGTTCATGGCAGGCGACGATTTCAGCAAATATGAGACCGCCGACCGGAACAAGGTACAAGAGGTGCTCAAGCGCGAAGGCTGGCTGGTCGAATAAAGGAAAACGCAGAGGCGTTTCCTCTTGGGGAACGCCTCTGTCTGAACGGTCTCGGAGGCGAAAATGGCTGGCTACGACAATCGATCATTATCGCGCAGGACGATGGAAATAGTCACTGCGCTGCTGACGGCCGGAGCCGGCCTTGCAATCTGTTACGGTTCGTGGCGCGGCGGCATAGGCTGGAGCGAAACCGGGCCTGAGCCAGGCTATTTTCCCTTCTACGTCGGCGTCCTAGTCATCATCGGCAGCATGGCAACACTCATTCGTAGCCTGTTTTTCTACAAACACGAGGGGGAAGTCTTTCTCGACCTGGAACGGGCAAAGCCCGTCTTTGGATTTCTCATCCCCCTCATCGCTTTCATCATCGTCGCCTTGCTCCTTGGCCTTTATGTCGGCACGGCGCTTTACATCTTTGCCTCGATGAAGTGGCAGGGCGGCTACCGCTGGTGGCTTTCGGCCGCCGCAGGGCTCGTCGTGATGGCAGTCTTTTATCTCGTCTTTGAAATCGGATTTCAGGTTCCGCTCCTCAAAGGGCCCATCGAGACCTGGCTTGGAATCTACTGACCCCGCGCGCCGCGACACAGCTGGACTGGATATAGGCAATGGAAAATATCGGCTACCTCATGGACGGTTTTGCAACCGTGATCACCATCCCTCACATCGTGGTCATGGTCATTGGGGTCACCCTCGGGATCCTCGTCGGCGTGCTCCCCGGTCTCGGCGCCCCAAACGGTGTCTCGCTGCTCTTGCCGCTGACATTCACGATGGATCCGATCACGGCGATCATTCTCCTTTCCTGCATGTATTGGGGCGCGCTTTTCGGCGGATCGACGACGTCTATTCTCTTCAATATTCCGGGTGAACCTTCCTCGGTCGCAACGACGTTTGACGGCTATCCGATGGCCCGAAAGGGGCAGGCGACGCGGGCCCTGACGCTGGCCTTCGTCTCTGCAGGTATCGGAGCCCTTGCAGGCGTCATCATGATCACGCTGCTGTCGACCTGGGTTGCCGGCTTCGCCCTCAAGTTTTCCTCGCCCGAGTTCTTTGCCGTTTATTTCCTTGCCTTCGCCAGCTTTATCGGCATGGGAACCAACCCTCCGGCAAAAACACTTGTCATGATGATGCTGGGTTTTGCGCTGGCAACGGTTGGCATGGATACGATCTCGGGCGGATTGCGGCTGACCTTCGGCATCCCGGATCTGATCAAGGGCGTCTCCTTCCTCGTCGCCGTCATGGGGCTTTTCGGCATTGGCGAATTGCTGCTCACCACGGAAGAGGGCCTGCGGTTCGAAGGGATCAAGGCGAGGATCAGGGCAGGCGACGTATGGAAGGCGCTGAAGGAAATTCCGCGCTACGGCTGGTCGATCGTCCGCTCGACCGTGATCGGCATCTGGATGGGCATTACGCCGGCAGGCCCAACGGCGGCCTCATTCATGAGCTATGGCCTTGCCCGCCGGTTTGCCCGTGACAAATCCGAATTCGGCAAGGGCGATCCGCGGGGGATCATCGCGCCCGAAACGGCTGATCATTCGGCAGGAACATCGGCCCTCCTGCCCATGCTTGCCCTTGGCATTCCAGGCTCAGCCACCGCCGCCGTCATGATGGGCGGACTGATGATCTGGGGCCTCACACCGGGGCCCATGCTCTTTATCGATCGACCGGACTTTGTCTGGGGCCTCATCGCATCGATGTACATCGGCAATGTGGTCGCCGTACTCCTCGTCCTGACGACCGTACCTATCTACGCCTCCATCCTGAGGGTGCCCTTCGCGATCGTCGGTCCGGTGATCGTCGCCGTGATCTTTTCCGGGGCCTACCAGATCGCCAATTCGACCTTTGACATGTGGCTCGTTCTCGTTTTCGGGGTGTTCGGCTATCTGTTCAAGAAACTGGACTATCCAATTGCGCCTCTGGTTCTCGCCATGGTCCTTGGCGACAAGGCCGAGGATGCGTTCCGCCAGTCCATGCTGATGTCCAACGGATCGCTGAGCATCTTCTGGTCGAACCCGCTGGTGTCGGCGATCATGGCTCTCGGGGTGCTGATGCTGTTGTGGCCGATCATTGCAAAACTGACTGGACTGCGCGGCCTTCGCCGAAGCGGTACCAAACATTCGGCCAACGCCTGAGGCAAAGGGGTCAAGTTTACCATGAACTATCATGATTATTTCGCCGGCGCGGCAACGCCGGTCGAAGCCTGTATCGTCGGTACCGGCGGCTTTGGCCGGAGCTTTCTTGCGCAAGGCCGCCGCGTACCCTTGCTCAACGTTCGTATTGCTGTCGACCTCACCAGCGCATCGGCCGCCGCTGCCTTAGGGTCCGTGGGGGCGCCGAAAAGGATCACCCAATGCAACAGCGCGGCAGAAGCCAGCCGGGCCTGGGAGGACGGTTCGCTCATCGCCACCGGCGATCTTGCAAACGTCATCCACCTGCCATTCGACGTCGTGGTCGAGGCGACGGGCCACCCAGAATCGGGCGCGATCCATGCTGAGCTTGCGATCAAAGCCGGAAAGCACCTTGCACTTGTCTCAAAGGAGGTCGCAAGCGTCATCGGACCGGGCCTCGGCGCGCTCGCAGCACGCAAGGGAAGGGTGGTGACACCCGTTGACGGCGACCAGCCCAGCCTGCTTATCGGTCTGGTTACCTGGGCGGAGGTGCTCGGCTTCGATATCGTCTGCGCCGGAAAGTCGAGCGAATATGATTTCGTATTCGACCCCAAAACCAATACGCTCAGCAGCAACGGTGTTGCCCTTGAAGTCCCAGGTTTTGCCGAACATCTCAACCTCGGCGACCGTGATGTCGCCGAAATCGTCGCTGCGCGAGCGCGGGCAGCAACAAACTTTCCCCAGCGCGCCGTTCCCGATCTATGCGAACTTGCAGTGGTTTCCCATTCGGTTGCCCTTCAGCCCGACCGCGCCGATCTTCATTGTCCGATCGCCCGGATCGGCGAGGTGCCGACGATCTTTTCCACAATTGGCGATGGCGGACTGTTGCATGGCGAGCGCCGCATGGATGTCTTCCATTGCCTGCGTCTTCCCGGCGAAGTCAGCTTCGCCGGCGGCGTCTTTGTCGTGATCCGCTGCCACGACGAGACAAGCTGGGAGCTTCTTGCACAAAAAGGCCACATCCTCAGTCGCAGCGGCTCGACCGCAATGATCTACCTGCCGCGCCACCTCCTTGGCCTTGAAGCTGCAACCAGCGTTCTTGAAGCGGGGATCAGGGGGGTTTCCAGCGGTGCGAAATCGCCGCGCCCGACCTTTGATCTTGTCGCGGTCGCCGAAACTGACCTGGATGCCGGAACGGTGCTGACCGCAACCGGCCATCATCATGCCATCAGCAACGTTGCCGCGGCCCTTGTTGCGGGACGGCCGCTCGCAGCTGACGATCCCGCGCCGTTCTATCTCGTCGCCAACCGCCAGCTTGTCCATCCGGTCAAGGCAGGCTCTGCCATCCGTCTCAGCGATGTCGATGCTGCACAATCTCGCCTTCTTGACCTGCGCAAGCGCCAGGATGCCTTGTTCTTTGATCCTGGCAGACCCGCTTACAATGGCTGATCAGGGGCGAGCACAAAAGCGGCAATCCGCAAGACCTTCAACCATTACAACGGCATCGAGTTGTACCCAAAGCTGGTGGATGACATCTGGGTCGCTTTTATTGATCATCCATTCGGCGCGGGTGCGGACGGGCAAGCCATCCTCGCCGGCCAGCGGGCACTGTGTCCCTGCCCGGCCGAGCAAGGCCAAGCCGCCAGCCGCGACGTAAAGCAGTGTGGGGACGATCCCAACAGATGAACGGGGCCCGAGTAAAATCACGTCTTGAGGCGCGAGAGGATGGCTTCCAGCGTCTCGACAGCACTTGCCTTGTCGAGCTTCTGCAGGTCGAGAAGTATTTTGAGCCCATCCTGCTCTTTCCGAATTGTATTGCCATGTTCGATCGTGTCTTCGATCCGCTGGAGTACCCTGTAGTTTCGCACAAGCTTGGCAATACCCTTGGCCCGTATCGGCTCCCGCTCGTCGGCCAGAACCTTGTCCTTGACCAAGGAATAGGTCGCGTGACTGAGAAGAATGCCGCCAAGCTCGGCATGGGATTGCAGCCTGGAGGCCAGATTCACCTCACCACCGATGATGGTGTATTCCATGCGGTCTTCGCTGCCGAAATTGCCAACGGTGCAATAGCCCGTGTTGATACCGATCCGCAGCTGGAACGGCTTTTGTAGTCCCATGTCACGCCATTCTGTCTGCAAGTCCCACATGCGCCGCTGCATCGCGATCGCCATGTTGACGCAGGCCATCGCATCCTCCTTGACGCCTCTCGTCTCCGGGTCGCCAAAAAACGCCAGGATCGCATCGCCAATATACTTGTCAACGGTCGCGCCGTGCGCCAGAGCGATCTTCGTCATCTCCGTCAGGTAGTGGTTGAGCAGAGCCGTCAGTTCCTCCGATTCCAGATCATCTGTCGTCTCGGTGAAATCGGCGATATCAGAAAACAATATGGTGAGCTTCTTGCGGCTAGAGGCTATCCTTACTTCCTGAGTGCCTGCGAATATCGATGAGTAGACCTGAGGTGAGAGATATTTTGACAGCTTGTTCGACAAGGCCTCCAGCGTCTTGTTCTTCTCGGTCACGAGTGCATTCGCCCGCTCCAACTTCGACTTGGAATTCCGGATCTTTTCTTCGGCCCTCTTGATTGCGGTGATGTTCGTGTAGACGGCAACGATTCCGCCCTCTGTCGTCTTGCGCTCGTTAATTTGAATCCAGCGGCCGTTGGCTCGCTGTTGCACATGGGGTTGGCCCGGTTGCCTGTGTCTTTCCAGGCGCTCGGCGATCCACTCGTCAGCCCGTCCTCGCGCATCCTCCACAAGGCCTTGTTCCACCGCGTTGCGGATGAGCACTTCGTAGGGCGTGCCCGGAGCCGGCATCCCCAGTCCTGGATAGAGGAGTTCGCCATAGGCGCTGTTGCAGACGACCAGCCGGTCCTGCGCATCGTACAGAGAAAACCCCTCCGAGATTGATTCGATCGCGTCCGTCAGGCGCTGCTCGCTGCGCTCGGAGAGGAGCTCGGCGTTTTTGCGTGCGGTCACGTCACTCCACGAGCCGATGACTTCAAGCGGCTGACCGTCCTTGTCGCGGATCAATTGCTGTTCGTCATTGACCCAGCAGTAGATGCCATCCTTCTTGCGGAACCGGTATTCAATCGTGTGGCGGCCTGTCCGGTACAACTGGACCGATGCGGCCTCCACCCAGGCGCGGTCGTCAGGGTGCACCCGGTCGCGCCAGAAATCGGCGTTCTCAAGGTACTCGCTCGGCTCATATCCGAGCAAGCTCTTGATATTTTCACTGATGATGATCGGGGCGTAGTCGCCGGTCGCCTTGAAACTGTAGATCACCGCGGGCGCTGACGACAACACGCGCACGAGGCGGTCCTGGGCGGCTACAAGGGCTTCGCTAATCTGCTTGCGGGCCGTAATGTCGTTCCACGCACCAACCACCTCGATCGGATTACCCGCAGCGTCACGCTGCAGCTGCAAGTCGTCACTGATCCAGCAGTAGTTGCCATCCTTCTTGCGGAACCGGTACTCGTTGCCGATACGTCCCTCCTCGAACAGCCTCGCGTAGTCTTTCTCGATACGCGGCAGATCGCCGGGATGCACACGGCTGCGCCAAAAATCTGGGCTCGCCAGATACTCCTCACACTCATATCCGAGCAGGTCCTTCAGGTTCGGGCTAATGAACGTCGGCCAAAAGTCGCCCGTTGCCTTGAAGCTGTAGATCACCGCCGGCACGCAGGAGAGCAGATACGAGACCCGATTCTGAGCCGCCGTAGCGGCTTCTTCCGCTCGCTTGCGATCCGTGATGTCGCTCCACGAGCCCACCACCTCGACCGGTTGACTGTCCGCGTCGCGGATCAGGCGCTGTGCATCATTCACCCAGCAGTAGGTGCCATCCTTCTTGAGAAAGCGATATTCGACCGTATGATGGCCTTCCTTGAACAGGTGGACAGACTCAGCTTCCACCGCGGCAAGCTCATCGGGGTGCACGCAGCGCCGCCAGAAATCCGGGTTTTCCAGATATTCCTCCGGATCGTAACCCAACGTGTCCCTGATGTTCTCACTGACAAAGGTTGGCGCAAAATCTCCCGTCGCCTTGTAGCTGTAGATCACGGCAGGTGACGAACTCAACAGCTGGGATAGCTGGGCATGCGCGGCCGCCTTCGCTTGCTCGGCAGCCTTGCGCGCCGTGATATCGCTCCACGATCCGACGATCTCCAGTGGCTTGCCCTTCTTGTCACGGATCAGTTGCTGCTCGTCGTTCACCCAGCAATAGGAGCCATCCTTGCAGCGAAACCGATACTCAACCGCTTGGGTTCCGTTCTGGAAGAATTGGGAAATCGCCTCCTCGACCCGGGCGAGATCTTCCGGATGGACCCGATCGCGCCAGAACGATGGATTTTCGAGATACTCGCTCGGCGCATATCCGAACACGGCATTGATGTTTTCACTTACGAATGTGGGCGAAAAATCACCGGTCGCCTCGAAGCTGTAGATCACGGCAGGTGACGAACTCAGCAGTCGCGCCAAACGCTGCTGCGCCGCCGCTTGCGCTGCCTTCAATTGTTGGTCGACCCTGCTGCCTCGCTCGCGCGTGGCGTCTCTTATGGCCTGCTCGATCACGGCGGCGGTGCCGTCGTGGTCGAACTCGCCTGCCGGAAGATGTAGAATATGATGCAAAGCGGCCGTCGCGTTCTTGGCGTATTGCTTTGCTGTCACCATGGGCCCGAACCCCACTTGAATGAGGCATTTCAAATTAATTCTAACACACACGGTTTGTACTCGTCTTTAGCGCGATGTGGTTAGCTTCCAGCCGCCTTGTAGTCCGCCTTTCCACCCATCGGTGGCCGGGCCGATGGCGTTGCGGTTCACGCTTATCTTTAGACAAGCCTGCCGGGGATTTGCCTGCGATGCATCAGCCAAACCCTCGCAAAGTAAAAATCATGGAGCGGATTGTTCTGAGCCATGTTATTTTTGATGCTGATTTAGCTCATATGCTCTATTAACCCAAATTCATCAGGGAGAAATTTCAATGAGCTTAATCCGCCTTTTTATCTGCGTAGCCTTCTCGATAGCCACGGTTTCAAACGCATTTGCCGGGTCACTTGCCAAGCCTGCAGGTAAGGCAATTCTCGTTGTATCCGGGAAAATTGAAAATACGAACAACGGCTCCACGGCAGAATTCGACCGGGCGATGCTGGAAGACATCGGCTTGCAGACCATCGAAACGGCAACCCCGTGGTATGACACCCGCGTACGCTTCGAGGGCGTACCTCTCGACAAGCTCATGGAACTGGTGGGAGCCACAGGAACGAAGGTGACGGCAGTTGCGCTTAACGACTACGTGACGACCATTCCCCTGGATGACTTTAAGAAATTTAAGGTCGTGCTCGCCCTCAAGCGCGATGGAAATTACATGCCCGTCCGCGATAAAGGGCCACTGTTTATTGTCTATCCTTACGACAGTGACCCACAGCTGCAAAGCCAGACCTATTACACAAGGTCCGCCTGGCAGGTGGCCAAACTGATAATAGAATAGAGACATTAGTGAAACGGTTTCTCGGGATCATAATCTGTTGCTTTGTGGTGGCGACGGCCTACATCGCCTATGTCATTGCCGAGCGGCAAACTGCGCTGCAAAAGTTTGCGCGCTATAATGACTCCTGGGCTGTTGGTCAGACGGTCTCTGAATATATGAGGCTCGAACATCGCTTGGCCGCTTATGCATTGGGCATGGACGATGTTGATCGTGATGAGGTCCGCCTTCGCCTTGATATCATGATCGGCCGATTGGAACTTCTAAAGCAGGGCAATCTGCATACCTTTGTTGAGGAAGACCCACAGCGCCGCGAATTGCTCGCAGACCTTACTAAGGTACTCAATCTGCTTGATCAGCGGCTTGACACGCTCGATTCCGATGGCCTCAAGACGACGCTGAAATCGATGGCTGTCTTGGATTCTTCGATGACAGCGCTTGCATCCACTGCGGTTGAATTCGATGTAGGCCTGATAGACGCTGCCCAGGCAGAATTACGACAGCTCCATTTGATCTATACAGGGCTCGCAGGCGGCCTCATTCTGTGCGGGGTGGGGCTTGTTGTTCTGCTTTTGCGCCACAACAGCCTTCTCGACGGTGCTCACCGCAAGATGAGTGACCTGACCGACAATCTTCGCGAGGCTTCAGGAGAATTGAAGTTACAGAACTATCGGTTAAAGCATGTCGCCCATCACGACGCCCTCACGGGGCTACCCAATCGACTTTTATTTCGTCAGGATCTGGAAGCGCGGCTGAAAACAGCAACATCTGGTGGTCCAACGGCTGTAATCTTTCTCCTCGATCTCGATGGATTCAAGGATGTCAACGATACGCTCGGTCATGACGTCGGTGACGGCCTTCTTCAAGCTGTCGCAAGCCGCCTTACAGAACTCAGTCGCGAAGGGGATCTCGTCTGCAGGTTGGGGGGCGATGAGTTCGCGATCCTGACCGCGGGTCTGACTGAGAAACAGGCTTTTGATTTTGCCCGTGCCGTAGTGGAGAAAATCAATTTACCTTACCATGTCAGTGAGCGTGAGATTAAAATCGGTACTTGCGTTGGCGTTGCCATATCCGAAGAGGAACCCGACACCGATGAACTGTTCAAACACGCAGACCTCGCGCTTTACGAAGCAAAGTCGTTCGGCTCCGGGTATGCGTGTGTCTTCCAATCTCAAATGCAAACAAGATTGACGGAGAAGAAGTCCTTCGAAGCCGATCTCAGGCAGGCGCTGGACAATGGCGAACTGGAACTTTTCTACCAACCGCAAGTGAACACGATTACACGCGAGATATGCGGCTACGAAGCCCTTCTACGCTGGTTTCATCCGATACGCGGCCAAGTCCCGCCTTCCGAGTTCATTCCTGTCGCAGAAAATATCGGGTTGATTCATGAATTGGGGGATTGGGTTTTAAGAACGGCTTGCCTTGAGGCAGCCCGTTGGCCAAGATCGCTCAAAGTCGCGGTCAATCTATCGCCAGTTCAGTTCCGCAGCCGAAATCTCATTCAGAGTGTGGTCGCCACCCTCAAGCAAAGTGGGCTCGATCCTAATCGACTTGAATTGGAGATCACCGAATCCGTGCTGCTGGACAAGAATGAGCAGACGCTTGAGACTTTGACACAACTAAAGGCACTCGGCATCCAGATTGCAATGGATGACTTCGGTACTGGATACTCATCCCTTGGCAGCCTCAGGAGTTTTCCCTTCGACAAGATCAAGATCGATCGTTCTTTCATCCGCGACGTCACAACCCGCGCAGATGCTTTCGCCATCGTGGAACTGGTAACCGGCGTTGGGCGAAGCCTGGGGATGACGACAATCGCTGAAGGCATCGAGACCGAGGAGCAATTCGCCTGCGTCAAACAGGTTGGATGCGAGCAGGTCCAAGGCTACTTAATTGGCTGGCCCGTACCCGCTGCGCAATTGGACCATCCTCGCCAGGTCACCGATTACGATAGCTTGATTGAATACGAAGGTCTGATCGATGTGAAAGCAGTATCTGGCAGAGGCTAGCAAGATCCTCCGGCTCCAGTTCCGCATTGCCAACCTTATTCATAGCGGTGTTTTGGACGCGAAAAGTCGGTCTAGACGTTCGTTCGCCCCCGTCCGACAGCCATAACGGCATAAGCAATCAAGGGAGTTATATTTGGAATTGCTGACGGTTCATGGAATTACGGTGCCTCTTTCATCAAATGAAGTTTCGCCGGTCATCTGGCAGGCACTTACAAATGGCAGCTACGAGGCGAAGGAGGCCAAGTGGGTGTTCAAGGCCGTGAGGCCGAATGATCGAGTGCTAGAGTTGGGGACAGGGATCGGGGTCATTACGTCACTCATCGCAAAGGTTCCGGGTGTCCAGGTGTGGTCGTTCGAAGCAAATCCATCAACAGCAGCACTCGCACAACGTGTGATCAACGCGAACAACGTTGGCAATGTCGTTCTGTCCCAAGGATTGTTGGCTGCAGGCGAGCCGCGTACCATTCCTTTCTATATTCGAAAGGATCTTTGGATGTCTTCCATGGATAAAAATCAAGGTCCTTACCAATGCGAAATATCGGTGAGGTCAACAAACATCGATGATTTTATTGCAGACCACGCCATCAATATTCTCGTCATGGATATTGAGGGGGCTGAACGAGATTTGCTTCGCAGGTCTGAGCTTCCTGGAATCGAGCGAGTCTTTCTTGAACTGCACGATCACCTCTACGGATTGTCAGGCATCCGTGAGATTACGCAGGCTTTGGCAGCTAAAGGCTTCGCCTACGATCCTCGTGGATCGTATGGCCCTTGCGTCCTGTTCGCCAAAGAGCAGGGCCTGCGAGAGTACGAACCGGAGTGATGCGATCGCGTAGAGCTGGACTTCCGCAAGCGACATTCTTCTTGATCTGGCTCTCGATGGGAAATGTCGTCAGCGAACAGTTGGTACGGCAGCTCGGGACCATACGCTGCCTGGAAACGCGCCTATTGGTAGCTTGAGGTAGCGGATGCCGTTGACTTCCGGTTCCGGAAGCTGGCCTCCATTGATGTTGACCTGCAGCGCATGCAGGATCGCTTTTCACGAAGGATAATGAACTCCTCCTTGCCGGAATGCTTGAGATGGATATTTTCCGTCTTCTGCCGTTCCACCGTGCTTTCCCACAGCGGCCCTCGGCCGCCGGGCTGATAGTCGTGTCCCGACAAAGATCCGCGTATCTCCTGATAGCGCCAGAATGGCCTGGATGCTTGACCAAAGAGCCTTGGCACTGCCTCCGGGAAAGTCAGCGCGTGCGGTCCCGCTGTCCGGCATGAAAAGCGTGTCATGCACAAATGCGGCATCGCCAGCGACATAGGTGATCGACGCAAGCGTGTGACCGGGCGAATACATGACGCCAACCTTGATGTCGCCGATGGAGAACGTCTCTCCATCGAAGAACAGCCGATCCCATTGGCTGCCATCGACACGCAGATCCGGCCAATTGTAGATCCGCGACCAGATTTCTGGACATCGGCAACGTGAACTCCGATCGCCATCGGGGCACCGGTCACTCCTTTGAGATAAGCGGCAGCCGAGAAATGGTCGGCGTGCGGGTGGGCGTCGAGTATCCACTGGAGACGCAGGTCCGGCCGGCGGACATAATCCAGCAGGGCATCGGCGCTGTGGGTCGCTGTGGAACCCGATTTCTCATCGAAGTCGAGAACCGGATCGATGATGGCGCAGGCCTTGGTGTGCGGATCGCTCATCACGTACTGGATCGAATAGGTGCGCGGGTCGAAAAAATGCAGCGACATCAGGTCTATGCATAGGCAGCTTCCCGCAGATCCGATGCAAGCGGCGAGAAGATCGCCCGCGCAGGATCAAACGTATAGAGCGCGGTATACGACGCCGCGTCCCGCGCCAATTGCGCAACAGATTCCAGAATGAAGCCAACGTTCTCGTCCGAGAGCAGGACGCTCAGATTGAGCCTCGTGAACCCGGGCTTCTCGATCTCGTCGCCATTCAGGATCGCCTGCCTTATCCGCTCAGACGTTTCCGGGTCGATGGAGAGCAGCCGGTGCACATACGGGCCTGCGCAGGCGCACCCCCCGCGGGCCTGAATGCCGAACCGGTCGCTGAGCATGCGGGTAATCAATTGCTGATGAATATAACCGCCTTTGCCGTCTCTGATGCGGAACGAAAAGATCGGCAGGCGCGCCATGGAGGGAGCGCCGAGCAGCTCGATGTGCTGCTCATCCTGCCAGGTGGCCAACGCTCTCCGCGTGAATTCGTCGTTCAGCCGCTGGATTTCGTCCAGTCCGATAGCATGCTTGACCAGAAAGACCAGTGCGGCACGAATATCGCCGATGACATTGGGCGTTCCGGCTTCCTCGCGCGCTTCCAGGCTGTCACTGTAGTCGTGGCCGCTGGGCGAAACGAATTTGACAGTGCCGCCACCAGGCCACGAGGGCTTAGAGGTGACGACGGCGTCATGGCGCACAATCAGCACGCCGGACGCGCCAGGGCCGCCAAGAAACTTGTGTGGCGACACCACAATGGCATCGATTTCGGCACCTTGCTCGGGCGTCATCGAAATCGGCATGTAAGGGCCCGCACCGGCATAGTCCCAGACGATCTTTGCACCCGCCGTCTTCGCTATTCTCGTGACGGCAGCTATATCGGTCGAGATGCCGGTTACGTTCGATGCAGCCGAAAACGAGCAGATTGTCAGGTCCGCGTTGATGGCCTGAAAAGCGTCTTCCAGCAGCACGGGATCTGGCCCACCGTGGCTGCCTTCGGCTATCTCGACAACCTCTGCGCCGCTCTCGCGCCAAGGCAGGATATTCGAATGATGCTCATAGGGTCCGATAATCACGCAAACGCGCTGACCGGAAGCGATGGCATCGGTGACGCCCAACAGCTTGACGAGCCGATTGAGGCCGGCAGTCGCGCCGGACCCGGCAAAGATCACGGCGTGCCGGCTATCGGCCCCACAGCATTCCCCGATTACTGACCGCGCTTCACGGCGCAGGCGGGTCATCATCCCTCCGCAATAGGACGCTTCGGTATGGCTGTTGGCGTAATAGGGCAGGACCTCTTCGAGAACAAATTGCTCGACCTGCCTTAGCGCGCGTCCCGAGGCGACGTAATCGGCATAGACGAGATCTTTTAAGCCGAACGGCCCGTCCACTTTCGCCTTCGAACCGATCAGACCGTCCTTCAATGCTGCTAGAGGATCGGCGAGGTCGAGGCTGCTTTTGAACCTGCCGAGTGGAGTGACCAGTTCTTTTGATGGGTTGTGATCGGCCCGTTTGCGCATTGTCAGTCTCCAAATAGAAATTGACAGCGATTCTAATCTGGATCACGCTTTAAAAGCTTCACCTATTTTGAGGAGAATGGCGGGGAATGTGGGTCACATGATCGATACAAACGTGAAATTTGATGATATTGATCTGAAAATCCTGACCTGCCTTCAGCGTAACGCTGCGCTCTCACAGCGGGATTTGGCCGAGCAGGTGGGGCTTTCGCAAAATGCTTTTTGGCGCCGGCTCCAACGGCTCCAGGCAACCGGCGTGATGAGTGGCTCGCGCGCCGAGATCGACCATGGGCTCCTCGGTTTGGATCTGACGGTGATCGTCATGATCCGTACCCGTCACCATTCCAAGGAATGGTCCGAGGATTTCCGCAAACACGTCGACCGGCTGCCCGAAGTCATCGATTTTTATCGTATAGGCGGTGACTGGGACTATCTGATCAAGGTCGTCACACGCGGAATATCCGGCTACGACGCTTTCTATCAAAAGCTCATCACAAATTTCGATCTGGTGACCGTGACCGGGTATTTTGCCATGGAAGCCATCATCCGCAATCGGGCCGTAGATTTAAGCCGCATACGGTGAGTGTATTCTGGAGACGTACAGGTTCCGGGATAAATGACGTTTCGCCAGATGAAGGCTCGCTGCAATCCCGAGGGCCCGTCGCATCAAGCTGTGCCAGCGCGCCTAACCCTTACCTGAAGGAAAGCGCTTGCGGCGCTAAAGAGTGTCAAACAGATGTTCGAACTGATCCATGCAACGTCGTGGTCGGGCCTTTCGGGCCCTGACAAGATCTGGATGGGCGTGGATGTTTCTGGCCGGCGGCAGAAAGGTCTTCAGCCTTGCGGGTTCTCGCCGGGCGCCAGGAACTGACCGCGCACCGATCTGCCCTCGACCTCGACCGTCGCCGTCTGCCCGGGCGACGTACCGGCGCCCTTTGCTGCTGCACAGACCGCGATCGTGGTGCGGTGAAATCCGTCGCGGCCCTTTGAGATCGAAGGCAGCAACCCCACAAGGGTGGACCGCTCTGCCGACCATCCACATTCGTCGAATACCGAGTTCCTGAGCGAGGTGGTGGCCAACTCCGTGTCGATACTGGGCGTGGTACACGAAGATGAAACGACGAGAGCGGCGGTCACCAGAACGTAGCAGGCGAATCTCATTTCGGTACTCCGGGATTTCAGGTTAATGTTCTTGCTAACTATCATCTTAATCCCGAAGTTGCGACAGTCCGTGACACCCAATCCCCAGCCGAAAACCGTGGCGCCTAAGTTTTGGCCGCATTGAACGCTTCACTCCGGTAGGTCGGCGGAAAGATGTCAGCGACCGGCGGGTGCCGGAAGGTTCGCTCCGGATAACGGGCGACCAGGCGCTCGAACTGGCTTTGTGCGCGCTGATGGGCAACGTCGAAGTCAAAGCCGGGTATGATCCCGCCCTTCATGACGGTGCGCCCATCGATGATGACGGTATCGACGTCGCGTCCGCTTGCCGCAGTCATCAGGCAGGCGATCGGATCCGTCACCTGGCCAAGATGATTGCCCGCAAGGTTGAAAACGACAATGTCTGCTGCCGCTCCCTGCTGCAGGCGCCCGAGATCGCCACGACCCAGCGCGTCAGCCCCTCCGACGGTTGCGGCGTCATAAAGGTCGGCCGATGCCGGCCGCGCCGCTTCGCCGGACATGACGCGGCCGAGCATCAGGCCAACTTGCATGTTGATCACGATGTCTGGCGGCCAGGTGTCGGTGCCCATGCCGATGTTGAGGCCTTCACGGCGCAAATCGGAAAAATTGTCGAGCGCCACGCCATGGCGGGCCATTACGACAGGGCAGTGCACCAATGTTGCGCCGGACGCGGCCATGACATCGAGATCGACGCGCTGCGCATTGGTTCCATGCGGCAACAGCACTTTCTCGCCCAGAAATCCAATGCGTTGCAGCCAGCGGGCGGAGGTCATGGCGAACCGCTGGCGCATGGTATCAACTTCAAATTGCGACTGGCAGCAGTGCAGTCGGACAGGCACGTCAAGGTCACGGGCACCGGCCGCCACCTTTTGCAGCAGGGCCTCCGTCCAGAATTCGATCCTGTCCGGCGCCAGCATGGTGCGCACGAGGCCGCCATATCGTCCATCGTGTGCCTTGCAAAAATCAATTGCACGCTCAAGACCATCAGCGCCACGCGCCTCGTCAATCTCGACGACAATGCTGCCGTCCGCCTCGATGACCGAATGTCCCGTCCGAGATAGACGCGCAGGCCGAGTTCGCCCGCACTTTGCGCGGCCGATGCAAATTCCTCGGTGGTTTCATTCCACGCGCGATAAAACAGCGACGCGATGGGCAGTGCGGTGGTGATGCCATTGCGGATCAATTGCGCAAAGGCGTAGCGTTTCTGGAACGCGAGTTCGTCAGGCTCGAGCATCTCGACCGGACCGCTTTTGACGTAGTCGCGCGGCCAGACCCGGCCCTTTTTCCAACCTGGCTGATGGTCGAGACCAAGCACGCCCGTGTCGAGATCCGAAAGCGCATCAAGATCGATGAAGCCGGGTCCGATCAGCGCCATGCCATGGTCGATGCGTCGCCTGACAGGTCCGGGGTAATGATGGCCGACGAAGACGATGCGGCTTCCTTGGTAGACAATTTCACCTTTCTCGTAGAGAACGTGTCGCCCCCCCACATGGCCGACCACCCACCGGGCGGTCAAAAGCACTGGCCCTTCGGCGGCATGGTTTATCGAAGTTTCAAGCAACGTGCGGGAGATCCTCACTCGGTAGGCCGTCGCGCACGAGGATGCGCCCGCCGCGGATGACGGTGCGGTTCTGCGGGGTCAGGGCAACGGCTTCAGCCACCGTCTCGGCGCCAACAAGGACAAGATCACCATGGCAGCCCTGCGAGAGGCCGTAATCGGCCAGTCCGATTCCGGCGGCTCCCCCGAAGGTGCATACGTCAATCGTTGCCTCAAGATCTGAATCGGCCGTCATGCCATTGCGCTGCGCCAGGAACTTCGCCCGCTCCAGCATGTCGCCGCTGCCCCACGGTTCCCATGTCCCCTGAATGCCGTCCGAGCCGGAGGCGACGACAACGCCTGCCTGGCGCAGCAGCCTTAGGGGAAGGACCGGTGCAGAAGGGCTGCCGACCGTCATGATGGCGATCCTTGAAGCGGCGAGCGCGTCGATCAATGCTGCCTGCCTCCTCGCCTCTACCATGCCAAGGCAATAGGCGTGGCTGACCATGACGCGCCCCTCCAATGCGTGCGTGCGGGTCCGCTCGACAATAAGGTCGAGACAGAACGCGCCAAGTTCGCCTGGCTCATGCAGGTGGATATCGATGGGTTTGCCATAGCGATCAGCAAGCGCGAAGATCGCATCGAGATGACGAACCGGATCCCTGTCGATCGACGCGGGATCAATACCACCGACGATATCCGCGCCTGCCTTCAGCGCCTCTTCCATCAGCGCCAGCGTTCCCTCGCGTACCAGCATTCCGCTTTGCGGAAATGCGACGATTTCAACGTCGACCAGTCCGGAGAAGGTATCGCGCGTTGCAACGAGGCCGTTGACGTTGGCGATGCCAATTTCCGTATCCACGTCCACATGGGTTCGAATATGGGTCACGCCGAAGCGTAAGGTCTGCATGATCTGGCGCGCCGATTGGCGGCGCGCGTCAATGCCAAGAGCGCGCTTGGCCTTGCGGTCGGCGAGGATTCTGTCGTTGCGCGTCGGGCCAACTTCGTTGCGGTACCAACCCATTCCGATCAGCGTCTTATCGAGATGGGTATGGGCTTCAACGAGCCCGGGAAGGGCTATTTGCCCGGCGGCGTCAAGCACGCGCATTTCTTCGTGTTCGGTGGAACCTTCGGCGAAGCGTCCATTGCAAATGAAAAGATCGGTCGGCGCCCCGCCAAGCGGCCGGACATTGCGGATGAGTAGATCCTTGGTCATCGTGTTAACTCCTGCTTGGACGAGGTGACGCGTTCAAAGCCCCTGAAAGCGCTCTATCATCTGATTAAATGCAACTTCGGCCCGCGCCAGAATGGCGTTCTCGTCCTGATGGATGAGCTTGCGATTGCGCATCAGAACATGTCCACCGACGATGGTGGTATCGACATCGGCGCCGTTGGCGAAGCGGGCGAGACGCTGAAGCGGATTGACGGGCGGCCACAGATGCGGCTGTCGCATGTTGACGAGAAGGATGTCGGCGCACTTTCCCGGCTCTAACGAACCGATGTCATTTTCCATCGAAAGCGCCCGTGCACCCTCGATCGTCGCCATCGACAGGAGCTCGATGGGGCAGAGCACCGCATCATCGCGCAAATGCCGCGCGTGGTAGCGATGCGCCTGAAACATGTTGCGGAACATGTCAAACGAGCGGTCGGGGGCGGTAGCATCCGTGCCAAGCGAAACGGTCACGCCCTGCGCCAATTCGGGCGCCGGACAGCGACCCGATACCGACATCAGCGCGCTCGGATTGTGGGCAACCTTCGCCCCGGTCTGTTTCAAAATGGCGATATCTGCCTCGGTCAGCTCGATGCAATGAGCAAGCAGCGAATGGGCGTCAAAGAGATCAAGGCGCGCTGCATTGGCAGCAATCGATCCTTCGCGGTGTCCATCCTGAACGAAAAGGGTGCCTTTTTCGCGCGCCAGATCGCGCGCATCGCACGCAAGTTTGTATACGTCTCTGTCTTCAAGTTCGCCGGCCGTGAAGACGGGCAGCGAAATCGCAAGGCGAAGCCTGTCGTTGCGGCCGGCCCATGTGTCGATGAGATCGCGGCACACCACCAGCTGCTCCGACGGCGAGACGGCAACATCAACCGCACGCGATCCTGTATGGTTGCGGTACACATGTGCGTGCGCAGGGCGGTTTGGACCAAGCGCCAGTATCTCGCGCACGCCCATATCGGCAATGGCTGCAAGGTGCGCCTCTGCCGCCTCCGGCGCTTCGGTCCGCATGACGTCGGGGCCTCCGCCGAATAAGAGGGCAGCGGTCGTTGTGCCGCACTTGATCCGCTCAAGTGCGGAAAGGGCAGCCTCTGCGGCCCAGAATTCCGTATCGACAGCGCCTGCATAGAGACGACCGGTCATATCCATCCATTGTTCCGAATCGTCTCCGAGGCCCTTGGTCAACGTATGCCCGGCATGGGCGTGGGTGTCGATGAGTCCGGGCATGACGACCATGCCGCGTGCATCAATGCGATCGGCATCGCAAGCGGGGATCTGCCCTTCGCTCACCGCCGCAATGATGCCGTCCCGCACAAGAACGCTGCCATTTTCAAACACACGCCAGCCGGCATCCATGGTGACGACGATACCGTTCTCAATCAAAAGGGCATTGGCCATTTTTCGCGACTCCCAAACGTGTTTTCTTGACTGGCGCTGATATCAAATCAGTGAAAACCGAAATTGTCACCTTGATATTGTGTACAATATGTGTATCATACTAGTGGGAACTTGTGTATACAAAATGGGAGATACCCGTGAAGAAATGCCTAAAAACCTTATTGGCAGGCCTCGCGCTTGTGGTGCCGATGACCCTGCCTTCCATGGCACAGACGCTGCGCTGGTCATCAGCTGGTGATGTCATTTCCTACGATCCGAACGCGCAGGTCGACAGCTTTACCCAAAGCGTCCATCACATGGTCTTTGATCCGCTGGTGCGCCGCAACAAGGATCTGGCGCTTGAACCTGCGCTTGCGACATCCTGGGAGGTCATTGCGCCCGACCGCTGGCGTTTCAAGCTTCGCCAGGGCGTCAAATTTCACGAGGGCCAGCCCTTTAACGCCGACGACGTCGTCGCCACGATAAAACGTCAGATCGATCCCGGTGCGCGCAATCGCGAAAACCTTTCCGCAGTCATCGGTGTCGAGAAGGTGGATGACTTTACGGTCGACCTCGTTTTGAGTGGCCCGTACCCGCTTCTCCTCAATGATCTTGCCGCCATTTACATGATGAGCAAGCCGTGGATGGAAGCCCACGATGCTCTCAAGCCCGGCAACACCTCCACCGGTGTTACGACTTACGCAAATAACCATGCCAATGGAACGGGTGCGTTCAAGCTCGTCAGCTATGAGCCAGACTCGCGTTCGGTCTTTGCGGTCAACGAAGAGTGGTGGGACAAGCCGCAGCACAATCTGAAGAGCGTCGAATTCCGACCCATCGCATCCGATGCAACCCGTGTTGCCGCGCTGCTCTCCGGCGAACTCGACATGATCGCGCCTGTGCCGCTCCAGGATATCGATCGCATCAGCAACACGGCAGGTTTCAAGGTTGTGCAAAATCCGTCGCTGCGCGTCATCTTCCTCGGCTTCAACTTTAGGCCGGAGCTGCATGCCGCACCAGGCAAGGCTAATCCGCTCCTTGACGTCAAGGTGCGCCAGGCGCTCTGGCATGCGGTCGATCTTGCGACGATCCAGAAGCGGTTGATGCGCGGCAAGTCACGCACGACAGGTATGCTCGTGGCGCCGCCTGTTACCGGCTATGACGAGGGCATCGACGCGCCGCTTGCCTATGATATCGACAAGGCGAAGGCACTGCTTGCCGAAGCCGGGTATCCCGATGGCTTCAAGGTGGGCCTCAATTGCTCCAATGACCGTTACATCGCCGACGAGCAGATCTGCCTCGCCATCGCGTCAATGTGGGCGAAGATCGGCGTAAAGGCCGATGTCGGGGTCGAAAGCAAGACCACATATTTCCCGCGCATGGACAAGGGCGAGCTCGACATCTACATGCTGGGCTGGGCTTCACTCCCGCCGATGGATGGCTACAGCGTGCTGCAGGCACTTCTTGCCACCAATGACGGCACCTTTGGCGGCAGCAACTCAAACGGCCTGTCGATACCAAGGATTGACGAGCTGACCCGCCTTGCATCGACCGAACTTGATCAGAACAAGCGCGTCGGCCTGTTGAAGGAAGCCTTCACCATTGCCCATGACCAGGCGCTCTACCTGCCGCTTCACCAGCAGCCGGTTGCCTGGGCCATGAGCGACAAGGTCGACATGCCGCAGTTCCCCGACGAGTATGTTCGTCCCTGGTTCGCGCACATGAATTAGCTTGATGGCACGTGCCGCGCTTGCGGGGCGTGCCTTTCCATTCCTGAAAACCCGCTCAGCGGGTACGGATACGAATAACCGGATCAATGCAGCGCAAACGCGAAGGCTGCGCAAGCCGCTTGGCGCTCCATGGAAGGCATGGCCCAATGATCAAAATTGTTTCGATGCGGCTCTTTCAGGCGATCCTTGTGATGATCGCCGTGACGGCCGTTGCCTTCATCATGTTCCGCTTCGTCGGCGATCCCGTAGCCATGATGGTGCGCGAAGGAGCAAGCCAGGCGGAAAAGGATGCGCTGCGCGCAACGCTCGGCCTCGACAAGCCACTCCTCTTGCAGTTCGTCGAATTTGCCGGACGCGTGCTCCAAGGTGATCTTGGAACGAGCTTCCGCTACCAGCAGCCCGTCGCCGAATTGTTGATGAACAGGCTTCCGGCAACGCTCGAACTCGTCCTCGTTGCGACGGTCATGTCGCTGGCGCTCGGCATCCCGCTTGGTGTCCTTTGCGCCCTGAAGCCAACGGGGGTCATGTCGCGCATCATCCAGTCGGCCACGCTGGTTGGCATTTCGATGCCGACCTTCGTGACCGGACTGCTCCTGATACTCATCTTTGCCGTCAACCTACGCTGGCTGCCCTCATCGGGGCGCGGCGAGCTCGTCAGTGTTTTCGGCTGGCAAACCGGCTTTTTGACCGTCTCGGGGCTGAAGTCGATGATCCTGCCTTCGGTGACACTTGCCCTGTTCCAGCTGACGCTGATCATGCGCCTGGTGCGATCGGAAATGATCGATGTTCTGTCGTCCGACTATATCCGCTTCGCCTTCGCACGCGGGCTGCCGCGTTCATATATCTACGGGCGCCTTGCGCTGCGCAATACGCTCATGCCGGTCGTCACCGTCACCG
>NZ_JBBNAM010000297.1:0-2181 GCF_037994425.1 Phyllobacterium sp. | reverse complement strand
CAGCCAAGCGCTCTCACGACATTGCGCAATCTTGTCGAGGGGGCAACCGGCGCCGACGTCGCCGCACTTCGGGAGACGGAGTATCGAGCGAACCCAACAGTCCCCGCCCTTCTCAACCTCGTACGCGAGCTAGAACATACTCGGGACTTTACGAAGCTTGCCGCATTTGCGGGTATTCTCTTCGAGCAGATCAAAGACCTTCCCAGCGCCGAAACCTATACCTTCGCTCTCTATGAGACAAATGCCGACGATACGATCGTTGCGTTTGCGGATACGTATCCAGAGATCGTCGCCGCATCTCTGAAAATTGGCGCGACGGTGGCGTGGGCGTAACAGGGGCATAAGGCCGGGCAGGGCTGCCAGTCAGGCTGGGTTGCCGACGAGTTCCGGAAGATAGGGGACGGCGGCGTTGCCGGCGACGGCAAGTCTGGAGCCGAGATAGTCCCAGAACGAGATGCGGAGTTTGGCGCAGGTCTTGGCGATGCCGAGGAAGGCGTCGCGGCAGTCACGCCCGGCATCGCTTCTTGTCCCGCCGCTGAGCTTGCGCCTGGTCACCTGGCAGCGAATGTCATTCTCGGAACCGTTGGTGTGGAGCGGGATGTCCGGCCGATCGAGCACCATCAGCAATTCGGCCTTGTTGGCGTGGAGACGGGCGAGCAGCCGGTCGAGGGTGGCGAAGCCGGTGCGGCGCTTGAAGATGCGGTCGAAGCGGGTGCGCAGAGCGGCCCGTCGCGCCGGCGTTGGATCGCGGCGATAGGCCTTGAGGTCGGCATAGAACCACCAGATGAGGCTGCGCACGCGCTGCTGGGCGGCGTGGTGCCGGTCGGTGAAGGTGTCGAGCTTGTGGACCAGCCGCTCGGCATGGACCCAGCACAGGCCGTGGCGACCGACATCGAACTGGCCGGCATCATCGCTGACGATGACGGTGTCCGTCAGAAGCCCATGCGCCTTGACGCTGCCCCAGAGCGCCCCCTCGGTCGCGATCAGCACCGGATCGGGCGTGACCTTGAGCGCGGCGATGCCGAGCCGGTCGAGATGGGCCAGCCACGCCGCCTGGTCGGCGAAGCGCTTGGTCTCATGCTCCGCGAGCATCCGGATGACCGAGCCGGCAAGCGACCGGCTGCGCATATAGGCGAGCGCCTCGGTGTTGACGACGTAATCGCCATGGCCGGCGCGCAGCAATTCCAGGAAATTGAGCCGGCTCTTCGAGCCGGTGGTGCCGAACCAGGCGAAGCGGTCGTTGCCGATCTGCGTGCAGTACCCGTTCCGGGCCTTGTGGCGGGCCCCGGTGTCGTCGACCGTGACCCAAGGGGCCGTGGCGAGCCCGGCGCGCAGCACGTCCTGCGCCTCGACCTGGAAACGGTCCTGGCGATCGATCAGCAGACGAACCACCTGCCGCTTCGAGACCGCGATGCCGATCGCGTCGAGCATGGCCGTCAGCCGTGGCACGGTCACCTGTCCCTGATGATATTGCGCCAGCACGAAACGGCGGAGCGCCGGGCCAAAATGACCGTCGATCCCCTCCGGCAGCGGCGCCACCACGGTCCGGCCGTCGGGCGTTACCCAACGCTCGCGCCGGAACCGGATCGCCATCGGCCGCAGTTCCAGATCCTGCACGAAGAAACTCTCATAGCCCTTGAAGCGCGAGCCGGCCGGCACCGCGACGGTGAGCACCCGGTCCTCGACCGCGACGCGCACCCGCTTGGCCCCGCGCCCCCGGCGCCTGCCCCCACCGGAACGCGGCTTCGGCTCGCTCGCCTGCTCCATCCCGCTCGGCTTGATCGACGGCGGCCCCTTCAGCCCCTTCAGCCGGGCGATCTCGGCCCGCTGCTCCGCCACCACCTGCTTCAGCGCCGCGACCTCGCCCAGAAGCGCCAGCACGAGCACCCTCAAATCGGCTGCGGAAAGATTATCGAGGTCATTGGCCGGCGACATGCCGACACAGAATCGGAAAACAGCCCCGCACGGAACCCGCGGCGCGCTCAGCGAGTCAACTTGACGCGCCCGGCCTTATGCCCCTGTTGCCCGATGGTGACGCCGCCAGCTTGACAATTTCATCCAGATGTTCTCTATATGTTCCTGACAATCCGCTTGGAGCCCCACAGGTGACGGTTGGGATCGACGCGACAGCCACCATCCTCCATGCGGATCTGGATGCCTTTTACGCGTCGGTCGAGCAGC